>NZ_JBITER010000001.1:333157-346647 GCF_044455345.1 Streptomyces sp. NPDC051286
ACCCCACCTCCCCCCCCCGAGCCCCGCGCCGCCCGCGGCGGGGGGGGGGGGGTGGGGGTGGGGGGGGGGGGGGCGGGGGGGGCGCCCCCCCCGGCGGCCCCCCCCCCCCCCCCCCGGCCCGCCCAACAAGTCCGTCCACCCCTGGATAACCCGTAGACCCAAGGAGACTCGACCCGTGTCCCGTACCTCCCTCCGGCGGGGAGCCGTAGCCGCACTGTGCGCCGCGCTCCTCCCCGTCGTCCCGGCGGCAGCCACCTCCGCCGCGCCGAGACCGCCGGGCCCGCCGTCCGACGCCCGGCTCGCCGCCGAGCCGGCCCGGCACGACCTGACCCGCGAGCAGTTCTACTTCGTCATGCCCGACCGGTTCGCCAATGGAGACACCTCCAACGACCGTGGCGGACTCACCGGTTCGCGCCTGGAGACCGGCTACGACCCCACGGACAAGGGGTTCTACCAGGGCGGTGACCTCAAGGGCCTGACCAGTCGGCTCGACTACATCAAGGATCTCGGTACCACCGCCATCTGGCTCGCCCCGATCTTCAAGAACCGTCCGGTCCAGGGCACCGGCAAGGATGCCTCGGCCGGTTACCACGGCTACTGGATCACGGACTTCACCCAGGTCGACCCGCACTTCGGCACCAACGCCGACCTGTCGAAGCTGATCGACAGGGCCCACGCCAAGGGCATGAAGGTCTTCTTCGACGTCATCACCAACCACACCGCGGACACCGTCGACTACGCTGAGAAGAAGTACGGCTACAAGCCGAAGGGTGCCTACCCGTACCTCGACCGGGAGGGCCGCCCCTTCGACGACAGCAAGGGCCTGGCGAAGGTCGACGCCGACGCGTTCCCGTACACCCCGAAGAGCACCGGCACGAAGGTCCCGTCGTGGCTCAACGACCCGACGATGTACCACAACCGCGGCGACTCGACGTACGCCGGCGAGTCCACCACGTACGGCGACTTCTCCGGGCTCGACGACCTGTGGACCGAGCGGCCCGAGGTCGTCTCCGGCATGGAGAAGATCTACGAGAAGTGGGTCCGTGACTTCGATATCGACGGCTTCCGGATCGACACGGTCAAACACGTCGACCTGGACTTCTGGACCCAGTGGGCGACCGCCCTCGACGCCTACGCGGACCGGCGCGGACGTCACGACTTCTTCATGTTCGGCGAGGTCTACTCCGCCGACACCGCCGTCACCTTCCCGTACGTCACCCGGGGCCGGCTCGACGCGACGCTCGACTTCCCGTTCCAGGAGGCGGCCCGGCAGTACGCCTCGCAGGGCGCTCCGGCCTCGAAGCTCGCCGCTGTCTTCGGCGACGACTACCGGTACACCACCGACAAGGCCAATGCCTATGAGCAGGTGACCTTCCTCGGCAACCACGACATGGGCCGCATCGGCGCGTTCCTGAAGCAGGACAACCCGAAAGCCGACGACGCCGAGCTGGTCGACCGGGCCCGCCTCGCCAACGAGCTGATGTTCCTCAGCCGCGGCAACCCCGTCATCTACTACGGCGACGAGCAGGGCTTCACCGGCGCGGGCGGCGACAAGGACGCCCGCCAGACCATGTTCGCCTCGAAGACCGCCGACTACCTCGACGACGACGAACTGGGCACCGGCCGTACGCACGCCTCGGACGCGTACGACACCGGCCACCCGCTGTACCGGAACATCGCCGCACTCTCCGAGCTGACCAAGGAGAACCCGGCCCTACGTGACGGCGTCCAGACCGAGCGGTACGCGGAAGGCTCCGTCTACGCGTTCTCCCGTACGGACCCCCAGCGCACCAACGAGTACGTCGTCGCCACCAACAACGGAGCCGAGGCGAAGACCGTCGAGCTGTCCACCGAGTCTGCCGCCATGAACTTCCGTACGCTCTACGGCGGTTCCGGAACGGTCCGCAGCGGGGCCGACAAGAAGATCACCGTAACCGTGCCCGCCCTCTCCAGCATCGTGCTGCGCGCCGAGAAACCCTTGGGCGCCCCGGCCGCCAAGCCCTCGATCACGCTGAAGGCGCCCGCCGCCGGAGCCACCGGCACCGTCGAGATCTCCGCGGACACCGATGGCGGATCGCTGAACCGGGTCGTCTTCGCCGCCCAGACCGGCAAGGGCGCGTGGGTCACTCTCGGCTCCGCCGACCACGCCCCGTACAAGATCACCCAGCACCTGGACGACACCGTCGCGGCGGGAACGCCGCTGCGCTACAAGGCCGTTGTGGTCGACCGGGCCGGACGCACCGCGAGCGCCCTCGCCTCGACGACCGCGGGCCAGGCCCCGGCGGCCGAGAAGCCCGCCGCCGTCGAGCGCGACTACGCCGTCGTCCACTACAAGCGCGCGGACGGCGACTACGACGGCTGGACGATCGAGTCCGGCGGCAAGTCCGTCGAGTTCACCGGGCGCGACGCCTACGGTGCCTTCGCCTGGATCGAGCCGGACGAGGGCACCTCCTCCGTCCCGTACACGGTCCGGAAGGACGGCACGGCCGACGGTCCGCAGCGCACCGTCGAGCTCGCGAAGACCGGGCAGGTCTGGATCGAGCAGGGCAAGGACGGCCAGTCGGACACGGCCCCCGAGGGCGCCTACCCGGCGCAGGACAGGACGAAGGCCGTCCTGCACTACCACCGCGCGGACGGCGACTACGACGGTTGGGGACTGCACACCTGGACCGGCGCGAAGGAGCCCACCGACTGGGCGAAGCCGCTCCAGCCGGTGAAGAAGGACGCCTACGGCGTCACCTTCGAGGTCCCGCTCACCGACGGGGCCACCTCGCTCAGCTACATCCTCCACAAGGGCGACGAGAAGGACCTCCCCAGCGACCAGTCCCTCGACCTCGCCACGTACGACCACGAGGTGTGGATGGTCGCCGGACGGCCCGGCTACCTGCTGCCGCAGACCGGCGGTACACCCACCGCCGACCTCACCAAGGCCGAAGCGCAGTGGATCGACTCCGACACCGTCGTCTGGAAGGTGAAGGCCACCGACGCCACCAGTCAGCAGCTCGTCTACGCGAAGGACGGCGGGATATCCGTCGTCGACGGAGCCCTCACCGACGAGGGGCAGTGGCTGCGGCTCAGCCCGTCCGCGCTGACCGACGCGCAGAAGTCGACGTACCCACACCTCAAGGACTACCCGGCCTTCACCGTCGACCCGCGTGACCGGGACCGGGTCCGCGAGGCACTGCGCGGCCAGCTGATCGCCACCCAGCGTGCCGCCAACGGCGCCCTGCTCGCCGCCACCGGCGTACAGAGCGCGGGTGTGCTCGACGACCTGTACGGGAAGAACGCGAGCACCGCCGCGCTCGGCCCGGTCTTCGACCACGGCCGGCCCACGCTCTCCGTCTGGGCCCCCACCGCGCAGACCGTCGCGCTGGAACTCGACGGCAAGAGCGTCCCGATGCGGCGCGACGACCGCACCGGCGTCTGGTCCGTCACCGGCACCGCGAAGTGGACCGGCAAGCCGTACCGCTTCGTGGTGAAGGTGTGGGCGCCCACCGTCCAGAAGATCGTCACCAACAAGGTCACCGACCCGTACTCCACCGCCCTGACCACCGACTCCGCCCGCAGCCTCGTCGTCGACCTCGACGCCCCGGGGCTCGCACCGAAGGGCTGGGCCGGGCTGAGGAAGCCCGCCGCCGTCCCGCTGCGCGACGCCCAGATCCAGGAGCTGCAGATCCGCGACTTCTCGATCGCGGACCCCACGTCCCAGCACCCCGGCGAATACCTCGCCTTCACCGACACCCGCTCCGACGGGATGAAGCACCTCAAGGAGCTCGCCGACTCCGGCACGAGCTACGTCCATCTGCTGCCCGCCTTCGACATCGGCACCATCCCCGAGAAGAAGTCGGACTGGCAGAAGCCCGCCTGCGACCTGTCCGTGTACGCCCCCGACTCCGAGGAGCAGCAGGCCTGCGTGGCGAAGGCCGCCGCGAACGACGGGTTCAACTGGGGCTACGACCCGCTGCACTACACCGTCCCCGAGGGCTCGTACGCCTCCGACCCGAACGGCACCAAGCGGACCGTCGAGTTCCGTCAGATGGTCCAGGGGCTGAACGGCGCCGGACTGCGGACCGTCATGGACGTCGTCTACAACCACACCGTCGCCTCCGGCCAGGACGACAAGTCCGTCCTCGACCGGATCGTGCCCGGCTACTACCAGCGGCTCATGGGCGACGGCACCGTCGCCACGTCCACCTGCTGTGCCAACACCGCGCCCGAGAACACCATGATGGGCAAGCTCGTCGTCGACTCGATCGTCACATGGGCCAAGGAGTACAAGGTCGACGGCTTCCGCTTCGACCTGATGGGCCACCACCCGAAGGCCAACATCCTCGCCGTCCGCAAGGCGCTCGACGCGCTGACCGTGGCCAAGGACGGCGTCGACGGGAAGAAGATCATCCTGTACGGGGAGGGCTGGAACTTCGGTGAGATCGCCGACGACGCCCGCTTCGTCCAGGCCACCCAGAAGAACATGGCCGGCACCGGCATCGCCACCTTCTCCGACCGGGCCCGGGACGCCGCCCGAGGCGGCAGCCCGTTCGACGAGGACCCCGGTGTCCAGGGCTTCGCCAGCGGCCTCTACACCGACCCCAACACCTCGACCGCCAATGGCACCCCGGCCGAACAGAAGGCCCGGCTGCTCCACTACCAGGATCTGATCAAGGTCGGCCTGACCGGCAACCTCGCCGACTACACCTTCACCGACTCCTCGGGCCGTACGGTCAAGGGCTCCGGCGTCGACTACAACGGGGCCCCCGCCGGATACGCCGCGGTTCCCGGTGACGCCCTCGCCTTCGCCGACGCCCACGACAACGAGACGCTCTACGACGCCCTCGCCTTCAAGCTCCCGGCGGGCACCTCGGCCACCGACCGGGCCAGAATGCAGGTCCTGGCGATGGCGACCGCCACCCTCTCGCAGGGCCCGTCGCTCTCCCAGGCGGGCACGGACCTGCTGCGCTCCAAGTCGCTGGACCGCAACTCGTACGACAGCGGCGACTGGTTCAACGCACTGCACTGGGACTGCCGGGACGGCAACGGCTTCGGCCGCGGACTGCCAGTCGCGGCCGACAACAAGGCCAAGTGGTCCTACGCCAGGCCGCTGCTGACCGCCACCGCACTCAGCCCCGGCTGCGCACAGATCGACGGCGCGTCCGCCGCGTACCAGGACCTGCTCACCATCCGCACGGCGGAGAAGGAGTTCGACCTCTCCACCACCGAGCAGGTGCAGTCCGCCCTGTCGTTCCCGCTCTCCGGGAAGGACGAGACGCCCGGGGTCATCACCATGCGCCTCGGGAAGCTGGTGATCGTCCTCAACGCGACTCCCGGCATCGAGCACCAGCAGATCGCCGATCTGGCCGGGAAGGACTACGCCCTGCACCCCGTCCAGGCTGCGGGGGCGGATTCCACTGTCAAGAAGGCCTCGTACGAGAGGAGTTCGGGAAGCTTCACCGTCCCGGGACGCACGGTGGCCGTGTTCTCCCTGCGGTGACCCGTACCGGACTACGTTGAGGGCAGCCGCCGGGGAGTGAGCCGCATCGCACACACCCCGGCGTGTCCCTCCCACCACCTCATCAAGGGCCGGGCCGGCGCCGCTGACCCCGGCGTCAGGTCACGGTGACGGTGCAGGGCGACTCCCCGGTCGCCCGGCGCCTCGGCGAGCAGTGCGCCGGCGCACGGTCCACACCTCGGCCGAGACCCGCGGCCTGGCCCCGTCCTACCGTGAGCGCCGACCGCGCCGGCCCCTTACGGCAATCGCCGCGAGGGCACAGCCGGTACCGCGGGCGAGAAGGCGGAGAGTCGTGCCAGCAGATCTCCGAACGGCCCGTCGACCGGCTCCTCGGCGAGGACCCGCAGTACGATGCCGGCCGTCTCCGCGTCGTACGCCGCACTGACCGCGGCCAGCGCCGCGAAGTCGTGCACCAGCTGCATCTCCAGCTCCGCGCGCGGAATCCGCCGCCCGTCCAGCCAGATCAACGCCGTCGACTCGGCCAGCGACACCCACGACCGTACGACCAACTCCAGCCGCGCCGGGGGTTTCCCCACCCCCAGGTGGGCGAGGATCTGCTCGTACGCCGCCTGCCGCACCCCGTCGATCATCGCGTTCGTCGTCGACGACCCGGCTGCGGGTCCGCCCCGCATCAGCGCGGAGAACCCGGGTCCGTGCTCGTCCACGAAGTCGAAGAACCGCCCCATGACCCGCAACAGCCGTGCCCCCAGGGGCCCTTCACGCGGCTCAACGAACCGTTCCGCCAGCTCGTCGGCCGCCCGCCGCAGCGCCGCCTCGTACAGGCTCTGTTTCCCCGGGAAGTAGTGGTAGACGAGCGGCCGGGAGATCCCGGCCGCGGCTGCGATCTCATCGATGGAGACCTCGTCGGGGGCGCGGCGGCTGAACAACTCCAGCGCGACGCCTATCAGCTGCTGTTTGCGCTCATGGACGCCCATCCTGCGCCGCACCCCGGTCGTCATACCAACAGCCTAACCGGGCCGGGACGAACGGGCCGCTAAAGGTCCAGCACGGGACCGCCGGTCACCGCGGCAGCGACGGGAACATGGACGTGCACCGAATTCCGGCGGTCAGGCAGGAGGCGGGCTCAGCGCAGGGCGCCGACCCGCCTGCCATCCGTCAGTACGCCGTTCAGCCGGGCCCGGTCCCCGGCCCGTGCCCGTACCGCGAGCAGATGCCCCTGCGCCCGGCCCTCCACCCCGCCCGATGTGGTCAGCGAGGCGAACTCCGTGCTGCCCGCAGCCAGTACGTACCACCGGCAGCCGCGTCGTTCTCGGCCGTACCGTTCTGCAATCGCAGCACGGGCCAGTAATAGGTGGACCTGTCACCCTGATTCCGGCACGTGGTACCGCCGTTGGCCAGGTCGTCATCGCCGGCGAAGGCGTCGGTGGCCTGATTTCCGACGTAATCGTGCATGTGGTGGGCGCCGTTGCTCACTCCGGGCGCGACGATGACGTTGTCGGGGTTGAATTTTCCGTTCTCGTTACGTCCGCAGACGGTGGTGAACGTACCGCGCGAGGCGCCACGTCGTAGGCGGGGCTTGTTGACGTTGGGCTGTACGGACTGGATGTCGACGAAGTCGGAAGCCTCGGGGCCGTTGCCCTGCCGCCGCTGACCGTTGTCGTCTCCCTGGCCGCCGTCCTGACTGCCGTCCTGGCCCTGCCCCTGGTCAGTGCCTTGGCTGTCGGCCCGGTCGTCGCCCTGTCCGCTGCCGCCGCCAGTGCCCGAGGCGTTGTCGTCGGCGCGCAGATGGCACGGGGCCAGCCCGTCCAGCCTCTCCGGGCGCTCCGCGTTGCGCTCGATGGCCGTCGAGATCCGGTCGATGCTGGCCGTCCGCTTGTCCTGCAACGGACCGAGCACAGCATGCTCGGCGAGGTTCGGATCGCGGGACATCGCGTCCTTGTGATCGGCGAATTGCTGGTAGGCGTCGGTGATCTGGGTGTCCATGGCGGCCAGTTCGCGGTCGACCTCCCCGCGTGCCCCGTCGGGTACGTCGGGCAGTTCGTCACCCACGTCGGGGCAGTCGATGGTGGACATCTGGGTGCCCGCATTCCATGACCGGCCGGGGGGCGAGCCCGACGCTCCTTCCCCCGCCGAAGCGTGGACATTGACCGCGACCAAGCCACCCGCGCCCAGAATCAATGCGGCCGAGGCGACAACTGCCCGGTTGGCCGACGTCGAACGTTTGCGTGATGTGCGTCCCATGGAACTCCTCATGCTTCGAGGGAGAAGAGTGACGTTCCATACGCGTGTGGCTCGGGGTCCGTTCAGTGAAAGGGGGAGTTCATGTGCGGAACAGGTCACATGGGGGCGGGGGCGAACGCGGCGAGCTGGGGGTCGACGGGTGCGTCGGTCATCCGGTTGGCGAGTGTCGACATCGTGTATGCGCCGATGCCCAGGACCACTTCCAGGGCGTTTTGGTGGGTGTAGCCGTGCGCGAGGAAGGCCTGCAGCGTGTCGTCGTCGACCGCGCCCGCCGTGGCGATGACGGCCAGGGTGAACTGCCGTACCGATTCCAGTCGTTCGTCCGGGAGCGGCAGTGGCTTCTCCTCGCGCAGTGCGGCGATGAGGTCGGCGTCCGCACCGAGGGCGGTGAGCTTCGCGGTGTGCATCGCCACGCAGATGTGGCAACTGTTGCGGGTGGCGACCGTCATGATCAGGACCTCGCGGGAAAGCGGGTCCAGGGTGGTCGACTCGAAAATCGCGCTGATCTTCAGAAAGCCGTCGAGCAACTGCGGCGACGTGGCCAGCCGGCCGACGGCGGCGGGCAGATATCCCTGCTTGTCTGCTACCGCCTTCATGGTGCGACGAGCGGCGGCGGGGGCGGATTCGAGGGTGTGGTCGGGGAACGCGGATGCGGGCATGGCGTGGCCTCTCGCGGTAAACTCGACAACGTGATTGACGAAAACGTAAACCAAGTTGTCGAGTTTCGCAATGGCTGAGCCGACGGGGCGAGCTGGAGAGGCGGCGTCCGCCGGGGAGGGTGCAGGCTTCGAGCTCCCCCTGCTCCTGTTCGCCGGGTTCCGGACGATCATCGACGAGCTGCACCGGGAGCTGGCCGAGAGCGGTCACCCCGACGTGCGGCCCGCGTACGGCTTCGCGCTCCAGGCCATCGGCCGTGACGGCGCGACCGCAAGTGAGATCGGCCGACGGCTCGGCGTCTCCAAGCAGGCCGCCGGAAAAACCGTCGACAGGTTGGAGGGTCTCGGCTACGTCGAACGCGTCGACGATCCGCAGGACGGGCGCCGCAAGCTGGTCCGGGTCACCCCGCGCGGTGTCGACGTACTGGTCCGGTCCGCCGAGGGGTTCGATCGGCTGCACACCGAGTGGTCCCGGGTGCTCGGGGCCGATCGGCTGCGCGCCCTGGAGTCCGACCTGCGCGCGATGGCGCCCGCCGGTGCGTTCCGGCTCGACGCGGCGGCATGGTTCAACGGCTGAGATGCCGCGGGGTCAACAGGTCCTGGAGTCCCGGGCCGCACCCCCTGGGGGCGACCACGCTGCACCTGGGTTCGACCGGATGAGCCGTCGGCCGGAGGCGCGGGGTCACCCCCGGTCCAGGTAGGCCAGGACGGCCAGAACACGGCGGTTGTCGTCGTCGGACGGCGGCAGGCCGAGCTTCCCGAAGATGTTCGAGGTGTGCTTGGCCACCGCCCGCTCCGTGATCACCATCTGCGAGGCGATCGCCGCGTTCGAACGGCCCTGCGCCATCAGCTCCATGACCTCCAGCTCGCGCGGGGTCAGCCCGCCCATCGGCTTGTCCTGTGCGCGCCGGGACAGCAGCTGTGAGATCACCTGCGGGTCCATCGCGGTGCCGCCCGCCGCGACCCTGCGTACCGCGTCGATGAACTGGTCCGCGTCGAAGACCCGGTCCTTGAGCAGGTACCCGATGCCCCCGTTGCCGTCCGCCAGCAGCTCACGGGCGTACAACTGCTCCACATGCTGGGAGAGGACGAGCACCGGCAGCCCGGGGCGGGCCTTGCGCGCCGCAAGGGCGCACTGCAGTCCCTCGTCCGTGTGGGACGGCGGAAGCCGGACGTCGACCACGGCGACGTCCGGAGCCAACTCGGCAAGCGCACGGGTCAGTTCGGGACCGGTCTCGACGGCTGCCGCGATCTCGAAGTCGTACGCCTCCAGCATCCGGACCAGGCCGTCACGCAGCAGGAAGAGATCTTCGGCTAGGACAACTCGCAAGGGATCTCCATGGTCACCATGGTGGGACCGCCCGCGGGGCTGCTGACGGCCATGATGCCGTCGAATGTACCGAGTCGGCGTTCGACTCCGCTCAGCCCCGAGCCCGATCCGATGATCGCGCCGCCCCTGCCGTTGTCCGTGACGGAGATCCGCAGCATGGCGTCCGCATGACGGAGGTCCACCCAGACGCGGTCGGCCCCTGAGTGCTTGGCGGCGTTCGTCAGCGTCTCGCTCACCGCGAAGTACGCGGCCGACTCGATCGCGGCGTCCGCCCGGCCGCTCAGCTCCACCTGGACGTCCGACTCGAAGGGCATCCGCAGCGCCAACGCCCTGACCGCGTCCCCGAGTCCGCGCTCGGCGAGGACCGGCGGGTGGATGCCCCGGACCAGATCGCGCAGCTCCGTGAGGGCTTCGACCGATGACTCGCGGGCCATGGCGAGGAGCTTCTTCGCCTGCGCCGGATCCTTCTCGATGAGCGCCTCCACGGTGCCCAGGTTCATGCCCATGGCGACCAGCCGGGCCTGCGCGCCGTCGTGCAGGTCGCGCTCGATGCGCCGCAGTTCGGAGGCCGCGGTGTCCACGGCTTCGTGCCGGGTCTCGGTCAGGCGGTCGATGCGCCGGGTCAGCTCCTGCTCATGGGTGGGGGCCAGCACTGAGCGGGCGATCACGAAGTGCAACCGCAGCAGCCGTTCACTGACCAGCACGCCGGTCGCGAAGAGCACCACGCCGAGCGCGGCGGCGGCAAGACCCGTCGCCTGGCTGTCGACCGGAACGAACGCGTACCAGTAACGGTCGTCGGTGAAGACCCGCCACAGGCCCGCCGCCAGGACGAAACCCTCCACCGGGTAGAGCAGCAGCGCGCCGGCCACGATCGACACCACATAGCCGGCCGTCATGTCGACCAGCAGCCACCGGATGTCCCGCCAGGTCGCCGGGTCCTTCAGCAGCAGCGTGGTCCGCTCCACCTGACCGGTGAACCCGGTGCGCAGATCCTTCGGGAAAGGGCGGTACGGGACCGGAATGCGGACCTCGGACCAGCTGACCGCGAGCAGCCGGCGCCGGTTGGCGTGCTTGCGGACCAACTCCAGTACGTAGGGAGTGGTGACCAGGCCGATGCCCAGCGGGATGAAGACGATGGAGAGCGCCGCCCATACGAAGAGCGTGATCGACGCCAGGCTGGCGATCGACACCACGACTCCCCGCCCGGCGGCCAGCAGCGCGCCCCGTACCCGGGCCCGTATCGCGTTCATCTCGGTCCATCTCCCCTCACCGGGCCCCGTATCGGGCTCGTCCGCAGACAGTCTCACCCGGCGGGCTCCCAGGGTGTCAGCCGTTTCGCCACCGTGGCGGGGTGTACCCAGCACCACCCTGCCGACTTCGCCCTACGGCTCCGCGAGAGGGGGTTTCGACGGCTGGGGCGGGCGGCGCCCCGTTCCTAGATTCATCAACGACGCATTCGCCGTCGACTTCCTCGCACTATTTCCACTTCCATTTGATTCCGTCTGACTTCTGGGGGGCGAACACGCCATGAGGCGCAACCTCGCGGCACGCATCGGTGTGTGGAGCGCACACCACCGAAAGACCGCCATTCTCGGCTGGCTGCTCTTCGTCGTGCTCGCCACGGGCATCGGCGGCGCATCCGGTCTGGTCGAGATGTCCGACTCGGAGAACGCCGTGGGTGACTCGGCGCGGGCCGAGCAGATCCTCGACGATGCCGGGTTGGGGCAGCCCGCCGGCGAGCTGGTCATGGTGTCCGCCGGGAAGGCGGGTGACTGGCAGGGCGCGGCCCGCGAGGTCTCCGCCGCGATGGGGAAGACCGGCGAGGTGGCGAACCTCGCGGCGCCGATCCCTTCCAAGGACGGCAAGGACGCGCTGATCACCTTTGACATGAAGGGGGACGCGGCGACGGCGCCGGACAGGGTGCAACCCGTGCTCGACGCCGTGTCCGCCGTCCGCGCGGACCACCCCGACGTCACCATCCACCAGTTCGGCGAGGCCAGTGCCGGGAAGTGGCTCGGCGATCTGCTCTCCGAGGACTTCAAGAAGGCCGAGTTCACCGCCGTACCCCTGGCCCTGGGCATTCTGCTGGTCGCCTTCGGCGCGGTCGTCGCGGCGCTGCTCCCGGTCGGCCTGGCACTGACCGCGTGCATGGCGGCCTTCGGGCTGCTGTCGCTCGCCAGCCACCAACTGCACCTGTTCCAGACCACGTACTCCGTGATGTTCCTGATGGGTTTCGCCGTCGGCGTCGACTACTGCCTCTTCTACCTGCGGCGGGAGCGCGACGAGCGGGCGGCGGGACGCGACGCCGAGGCGGCGCTGCGGATCGCGGCGGCGACCAGCGGTCGGGCCGTGCTCGTCTCCGGGCTCACGGTCATGGTCGCGATGGCCGGCATGTTCCTGTCCGGACTGATGCTGTTCAAGGGCTTCGCCCTCGCCACGATCATCGTGGTCTTCATCGCGATGCTGGGCTCCGTGACGGTGCTGCCCGCGCTGCTGTCCTGGCTGGGCGACCGGATCGACGCGGGACGTGTGCCGTTCCTCAACCGGCGGGGGAGCCGACGCGACAACCGGCGCGCACGCACCAGCGGCGGGACCGCCGGCACGGTGCTGAAGCCCGTCCTGTCCAGGCCGAAGATCTTCGCGGTCGCCTCGGTCGTCGTGCTGCTCGCCCTGGCCGCGCCCGCCCTCGGCATGAAGACCGAACAGCTGGGCCTGGAGAAGCAGTTCGGCTCGGACTCGCAGCTGTCGGTCGCCTACCGGCAGATCGACGAGAGCTTCCCCGGCGGCCCCGCTCCGGCGCGGGTCGTGGTCAAGGCCGACAACATCGAGGCGCCCGCACTGCGCAAGGCTTTCGACGGCTTCGACAAGGTGAGAGTCCACAAGGCGCAGAACGTCGCCGAGATCGAGGTGCCGCTCCCCGACGGCGAGGCCGGCCTTTCCGAGCTGCGCAAGGAGCGGTTGCCCGCCGCGTTCGACGGGACCGGGGCCCAGGTGTACGTGACCGGGGAACTCGCCGGGTCCGTCGACTTCAACGACCAGCTGAAGCGCGGCATCGTCCCCGTCTTCGCCTTCATCACGGCGGTGACCTTCCTGCTGATGCTGTTCTGCTTCCGCTCGTACGTCATCGCCGTGACGTCGATCCTGCTCAACCTGCTCTCCGTGGCAGCCGCCTACGGAGTGATGGTCGCCGTCTTCCAGCACGGCTGGGGGGCCTCGCTGATCGGCTCGGAGGGGGTCGGTGCAATCGAGGCGTGGATTCCGCTGTTCGTCCTGGTCGTCCTGTTCGGACTCTCCATGGACTACCACGTGTTCGTGGTCTCCCGGATCCGTGAGGCCCGCGACCGCGGTCTGCACACCCGAGCCGCGATCGACGAGGGCATCCGGCGGACGGCGGGTGCGGTGACCGGCGCGGCCGTGATCATGGTCGCGGTGTTCGCGGTCTTCGGGACGCTGTCGATGCAGGACATGCAGCAGATGGGCGTCGGCCTCGCCGTCGCGGTGCTGCTGGACGCCACGATCGTACGGATGGTCCTGCTGCCTTCCGCGATGGCGCTGCTGGGGGAGCGGAACTGGCGGACGCCGCGCGGACTGAACCGACTGCCGGCGCTGGAGCACGGCGAGCCGGATATGGGCAGGGGGACGGGGCCTGCCGAGGCCCCGGTGGGGTCGGGGCTGCGTGGCTGACCCAGCCACATGGGAGCGGCCCTGGTCCGGTGCGGTACCCTTGCCGGCCTGCCCGCCGGCCGCGGAGCCGTCGGCGTGCTCCCAGCCGAAGTGGTACATCGCCACGCGCCGG
>NZ_JBITER010000001.1:346657-417558 GCF_044455345.1 Streptomyces sp. NPDC051286
GGCCCCCCGATGGGGGCGGGGGGGCGGGGCCGGCCGGCGCCGGGGGGGGGGGGGGGCGGGGGCGCCCCCCCCCCCCCGGGGGGCCCCCCCGCGGGGGGGGGGGCCCCCCCCCCCCCCCCGCTCCCAAGTGCCTTCAGCGCCGTCAGGGGGCGTACTTGTAGCCGACGCGTCGCACCGTCTGGATCGACCGCCGGTGCTCGGCGCCCAGTTTGCGGCGCAGCCGGGCGATGTGGACGTCGACGGTGCGCCCGTCGCCCACGTGCCCGTAGCCCCAGACGGTCGTCACCAACTGGTCGCGGGTGTGCACCCGGTGAGGATGCGCCACCAGATGGGCGAGCAGTTCGAACTCGAGGAATGTGAGGTCGAGCGTGCTCCCGTCCACCGTCGCGGTGCGTTGCGCACGGTCGATGCGCACCGGCCCCGCCCCCGGCGTCACCAGCGGCTCCGGAACGATGCCCTGCGCCGCGGCGGCCGCGGCCGCGACGGCGGGCTGCTGGTCGGCCGGTACGAGGACCAGGTAGCCGATCATCGGCGGACGGCCCGGCAGCGCCGGAACGGTGTGCTGGGGTGCCGGAAGCCAAGTCGCGCCCGGCGGCAGGAAGCCGGCCACATCGGCCGGCTGGACGATGTCGTCGAGGGCGACGGCGCGCAGCCTGTGACGGTTGGCAGGAACGGAGCGGGCGGAGGCGGCGGCCGCAGCGGAGAAGGTACGAGTGTTCGCCATGAGGGTCAGCTCTTTCGCGCGAAGGAGTCGTCGAGGGACGGACTTGCTTGCGTGCGCGCGGACCGAAGGCCGGGTGAGCGGCTTTAGAGGGCCTGCGCGTTCAACACGCGGCAACACACCCGGTCGAAGTCATGATGCTGACGAGACGGCCAGAACGGCTCAAGGTCGCTGCGACCTGATGAGGTGTACGGGAAGCCGGCCATGCCCCCATTAGACCAGACAACGCGGTGGCGCAGCAGGCCTCTCTCACCCGTCGGTACGGACCCTTTGTGTCGAGCACGGGCCGGCTTCGGCACGCGCGACCGACGGCGGACCGGGCACACCGAAAGGGCGCCCCCGTTTCCCGAGACCTTCGGCAAGCGCCCCTATCAGGGCGGCCTGACGTACCGGGAAGCACGGTCGCACCTTCTGTCATCATCGGCGGGGTGATCACCACTTCCCGACGTTCCGTCCTGACCGTCCTCGCCGCCGCCGGCCTCGGTGTCGCACTCCCCACCACGCTCGGTGCCGCGCCCGCGTCCGCCGCGACCGACCTGTACGACTCCAATACGGATCTCTACCAGAAGCTCGCCGGACGCGAGGGCATCGACTTCGCGCGCCGCTATCAGCGCCACGCGTACATCGACAACGACGAGGCCACGACGCCGGGTTCGTACGCCCGGACCGCGATCCTCGCCCTGCACGGCGGCGGCATCGAGGTCGGCACCTCCGAACTGTGCCTGGGCATAGCCGGGTACACCCCGAAGGACCTCACACCCCACTACGGAACCGGGGCGCCGCTCCACGACTACTGGATGTTCGAGGGCATCAAAACCAGCGGGGGCAACTCCGAGCTGCATGTCACGTCCACCCACTGCGACGACCGCGTGGCCCTCTCGCTCGCGGCCGGTGCCCTCAACGTCGTGAGCGTGCACGGCTGTACGGCCGCCCAGGCGGGCGCCCCCGTGTCCCGCCCCGAGGCGGTGGTGATCGGTGGCCTCAACAGCGTTCTGCGCCAGTACCTCGGCGAGGCGCTGCGCGCGGCGGGCGTCCAGACGATCGAGGCCTCGGCCGACGGCGATATCGGCGGGGTTCACCCCAGCAACATCTGCAACCGGACCCTGCTCGGCATGGGCGCCCAGCTGGAGCTGACGACGGAGCTGCGGGCGAGCATGTTCGGCACCAACACCCTCAAGGGCAGGGCCGGTTCGGTCAACGCGGAGTTCTGGAAGTTCACGGACGCGGTGCGGAGCGCGGTGGCCCGCATGGAGGCAGATCCGTCCCAGGCCGTTCTCTGAGCGCACCCGCCGCCCCGAGGCGGACGAGCACGACGAACGCGCGGCGGGGCGCCCGGACCAGGTGCGGGCGCCCCTTCGTACCGAGTCGGTGGCGGGATCAGACCTGGTCGGCCTTCTCCAGCGCCGTGCAGCAGGTGTCGACGATCAGCCGCGTGACGACGTACGGGTCGACGTTGGCGTTCGGGCGACGGTCCTCGATGTAGCCCTTCTGGTCCCGCTCGACCTGCCACGGGATACGGACCGAGGCGCCGCGGTCGGAGACGCCGTAGCTGTACTCGTTCCACGGGGCGGTCTCGTGCAGGCCGGTGAGACGGTCGTCGATGCCCGCGCCGTAGTTCTTGACGTGGTCCATCGGCTTCGAGCCCTCGCCCATCGACTCGCACGCGGTGATGATCGCGTCGTAACCCTCGCGCATCGCCTTGGTGGAGAAGTTGGTGTGCGCACCCGCGCCGTTCCAGTCGCCCTTGACCGGCTTCGGGTCCAGGGTCGCGGAGACGTCGAAGTCCTCGGCGGTGCGGTAGAGGAGCCAGCGCGCGATCCACAGCTGGTCGGAGACCTCCAACGGTGCGAGCGGGCCCACCTGGAACTCCCACTGGCCCGGCATGACCTCGGCGTTGATGCCGGAGATGCCCAGGCCCGCCTGCAGGCAGTTGTCGAGGTGCTTCTCGACGATCTCGCGGCCGAAGATCTCGTCGGAGCCGACACCGCAGTAGTAGCCGCCCTGCGCGGCCGGGAAGCCGCCCACGGGGAAGCCGAGCGGGCGGTGGCCGTCGAAGAAGGTGTACTCCTGCTCGATGCCGAAGATCGGCTCCTGGCCGGCGAACTGCTCGGCGACCGGACGCAGGGTGGCGCGGGTGTTGGACTCGTGCGGCGTCATGTCGATGTTGAAGACCTCGCACAGGACGAGGACGTCGTTGCCGCCGCGGATGGGGTCCGGGCAGGAGTAGACCGGCTTGAGCACGAGGTCGGAGGCGTGACCCTGGGCCTGGTTGGTGCTGGATCCGTCGAAGCCCCAGATGGGCAGCTCCGCGACGTCTCCCGAGGGCTCGCCTGCCATGATCTTCGTCTTGGAACGAAGCTTGGCGGTCGGCTCGGTGCCGTCGATCCAGATGTACTCGGCCTTGAACGTCACGGAAGTCATCCTTCGGGGGTGGTGCGGTGCTGCGGTCTGCGGTCCGGTCTCTGCAGCGCAGCTTCGCAAGACGGGATTTCCCATCCGTTGCCCGAATGTGAACCCCGTGTTACCGAGGATTTCTGCGTTGTACGTGGGCCGTGAGGAGCCGCTCGAAACCGGCGGCCCGGATCCGGTGCACCAGCTCCTCCTCGGTGCTGCCCAGCGCCGCGGCCGCCCGCGCGAGCGGTGGGGTCGTTCCGGGCGGCGGTCGATGCGCTGCGCGAAGCGGTACGTACGGGGGTTGCGCACCCTGCGACGTACGGTTCGGGCTGCGGCATACCGAGCTGCTGGCCGAGGCGGAGGTCAAGGCGGGGCCGGTGCCCGCACGGTCCTGAACGGCGGGGAGCGCCCGTCCGGCACCGCGCGGGCACCGACCGGTCCGGTCAGCCCACGCGCTCGATGCGGGCGCGGCGGATCAGGAACTTGCCCGGCTCGCGGACCTGCTCGAAGGCCGCGTTGTTCAGCAGGGCGCAGCTACCGGAGGGCGAAGCGACCGTCACCGTCGTGGACCTGTCATTGTCGAGATTGGTCACCCGGAGCTCGGTGCCGACGGGGAACTGATTGCTGGACGCGGCGGGGGCACCACCCTCGCCGGACAGCGTCACGGTGGACCCGGCACAGACGACATCACCGGTGGCCCGGCCGCCTCCGCCGGGCGGCGCCGGGGCCGCGGCCCCAGGCGCCGGTGCGAACACGGGTGCGGACGCGATGGGATCCACGAACGCCCCCGCCGATGCCTCCCCACGGCACCCCGAGGCGGCCTGCTGGCGTCGGATCTGCGCGATCACGGCTTCCCGGTTGGCTATCCGCGCAGCCGACTGGGCATCCGGATCAGCCCGCTGACCGGCGATGAACCGCTCGTTGTTGCCGAGCGCCGTGGCCAGTCCGGTACAGACGACCGACGAGGACCGGTCCGCCGGTGGCGACTGTGCCGCCTGGCTGGTCCCGGCCAGCACGGCCGCCGTCCCACCGGCGAGCGCGGCGGCCCCGACCAGCAGGGCGAGCTTCTTCTTGCGGCTGAGGGTCTTCTTGCGTGACACGTAAGGCTCCTGTCCCCGGCCGGCACACCTGGTGCGCTCGGCCGGATGCGGTGCGTGTGTCCCTACGTACGAGTAACAGGCGTGTTCGTTTCAGCCGCCGCACCGCAGACTTCTGTCACTTCTCCATCAACCGGGTCCGAAGCTCCGTCCAGTCCTCTGTCTCGGCCAGCAGCTCCAAGTCGCCTACGCCCCGCCGCAGTTGCTCACCGACAGCGCAGGCCAGGATTCTGGCGCGCCGGGACCGGTCGATCGCCGCGATGTTCTCCCGGGTGTACGAGGCGGTGTTGCAGGCGACGCCTTTGACGATGCCGCCATGGAGCCGGATCACGAAAGGGACCCCTCGATCGCCCTGCCGGTCAGGGAATGGCGGTGACCGCCTGGTGCGCGGCGGACAGGAAGCGCCGCACAGCAGCCGTCTCACTCTCGTCGAAGTCGCGCAGCACTGCCACCGTGTTTTCGATCAGCGGCCCGAAGAAGGCCCACCCCAGCTCCACCGCCCGCGGGTCCACCGCCAGCAGCACCCGCCGCCGGTCGCGCGGGTCGCGGGTGCGGGTGAGGTGGCCGAGCCGTTCCAACCGGTCGATGACGGCGGTGGTGCCCGCGGAGTTGAGCCCGAGCTGCGCACCGAGCCACCCGGCCGTCGCGTCCGTGCCCGCCCGCTCGGCGTCGAGCAGGCAGATCAGGGCGCGTACGTCGGTGGGGTGCATGCCGTTGCGGCTCGCGAATTCGGCCTGACGCAGCCCGAATTCGACAGTCACCTTGCGCAGCAGATGAACGATCTCCAGCTCGGATCCCTGTTCGCCCATCGGCCCTCCTCCCTCTATTATCTCGCTCAGCGAGATAATATCCAAGGGCATCCACCCATGGGGAGGCACTGCATGGCAACCACGTCATCCGGTTCAGCCGCGGCATCCGTCACCGAGTCGTTCCTCGCGGCGTACGACGAGGTCCTGGCGGTCAAGTGGCCCACCGAAACGACCCACTCCGACGTCCCCACCCCGTACGGCACCACCCGTATCAACAGTTACGGTCCCGAGGGTGCCCCGCCTCTGGTGCTCCTGGCGGGGGGCGGCTCCACCTCAACCGTCTGGTTCGCCCAGGCCCCCCACCTGGGTCGCACCCACCGCGTCCACGCCGTCGACCTCATCGGCGATCCGGGCCGCAGTGTGGCGGGGGAGCGCCCGGTCCGTACGGTGCCGGACCTGACGGCCTGGCTGGACGCCGTGCTGGACGCCCTGAACATCGCATCGGCAGCACTCTGCGGCCATTCCTACGGCGCCTGGATCGCGCTCCACTACACCCTGCACGCGCCCGACCGCGTCCGGAAGCAGATCCTCGTGGACCCGACCCAGTGCTTCGCCGGCTACCGCACCGGCTATCTGCTGCACGCACTGCCGATGC
Source organism: Streptomyces sp. NPDC051286 (assembly GCF_044455345.1). NCBI lineage: Bacteria > Bacillati > Actinomycetota > Actinomycetes > Kitasatosporales > Streptomycetaceae > Streptomyces > Streptomyces sp. NPDC051286. The sequence goes on from NZ_JBITER010000001.1 coordinate 352,274, forward strand.
TGCTCCGCCCCAGTGCGAAACGCACACGCGTCTTCATGAACTGGGAGACGGCCGGCGCTACGCTCGACCCGGCATGGCTGCGCCTGCGCGACGAGGCCGCAGGCTTCCCGACCACCCGGCCGGTCACGGGCCGTCGCCCCACGCCCGAGGTCCTGAGCACGCTCAACGTACCGACCCTGATCCTCACGGCCGAGAACAGCCGGGCCCACAAAGCCGCACGGGTCACCGCCACCGCGACCCGGCTGCTCCCGCACGTACGGACGGCGACGATCCCGGGCGCCACGCACCACACGCTGCCGCTGCACTCCCCGGACGCCGCCGAACTCAACCGCAGGATCGAGGACTTCCTGCTGACCGAGTGATTCCGGCCGTGCTCAACGCCCCAAAGCGTCCCGTACGGCTTCCTCCGTACGCGCCACGACAGCTGTCCCGTCCTCCGCCGTGATGATCGGCCGCTGGATCAGTTTCGGATGTTCGGCGAGCGCCGTGATCCACCGCTCCCGCGAACCGGCCTCGCGCGGCCACTCCTTGAGGCCGAGCTCCTTCGCGTCCGCTTCCTGCGTCCGCGTGATGTCCCACGGCTCCAGCCCCAGCCGGTCGAGCACGGCCCGGATCTCGTCCGGCGACGGCACATCCTCCAGATAGCGGCGAACGGTGTATTCGGCGCCCTCGGCGTCGAGCAACTGCACTGCGCTGCGGCACTTGGAACATGCGGGATTGATCCAGATCTCCATGGGGTCAACGGTACGTGACGGACACCGCGAAAGCCCCGCTGGCCAGGGGCGATTGTCAGTGGTGGACCGTAAAATGGAGGTAGTTCGTGAGGGTTTCACGACCGTGCCAGGAGGATGCCCATGGCCGTTGCCGCAGTCACGACCAAGCCGCTCCACAAGCCCCTGCAGAAGAAGCCGCTCCCCGCGGGCCGGCCCCGCGAGTGGTACGTCTCCCACAACCGCCGCCTGAAGGCCATGCGCCTGGCGATCGCCCTGCTCGACACGGGCGTCTACTACCCGTCGAGCGCTGACAACGACACGATACGCACGACCGCCGAGCGCATCGGCATCCACCCGCCGTCCGACACCACCTGCCGCATGGTCCGCGCCCTGATCCGTTACGGCCGCTGACGGACGGGAAGCCTGTGCCCCCGGGCGCCGGGGGCACAGGCGCATGCGCGCACAGGGCAGCCGCGCCCGGGCGTATGGCCCCCGCTCCGGCCCGGCACTTCACTCGTCCGGCATACCGAGCATGCGATGCGGCCTGCGGACCCTTTGACTGGGGCGACGGGTGAGTGCTGGGAGGAACGATGACAAGGAATGCCGCACGAGGCCTGTGGGCCGTGCTGCTGACGACGGCCGTGATGTCGACCGCCGGTGCTTGTTCGCACGGCGGCGGCACCTCTACCACGGCGTCCGGGCCGGCCTCCGCCGCGGCGTCGGTGGCATCCAGGGGTTCCGACGTGGTGGCCTCGGCGACTGCTGCCGCGGGCGAGAAACTGAGAGGCTTCAAGAACGGCGTGAACGCCAAGGGCGACGTCAAGCTGGGCGCGGTGAGCACCGACCACGACGGCCGCGCCACCTCGAAGATCACCGTGACGAATGGCACCGACTCGCCGAAGTCCTACGCCGTGCAGGTCACCTTCCGTGACGCGAACGGCAACCTGCTCGACACGGTGGTGGTGACGATCGGCGACGTCGGGCCCAAGTCCTCCAAGGACGCCACCGCCCGCAGCAACCGCAAGCTGTCGGGTGAAGTCAAGGTCGATGTGGCGAGGGCTCTGCGGCACTGACCGCACCACCACTGCCACCATCCGGTCCGAAGAACGACTCACCACCGGTGCGGCGGCCACCGCTGGTCCGCCCAGTCACGGGCCAGCGGCCGATGCCCCAAGCGATGCTCAGACCGCGCAATTTGGTTTCCAGGCATCAGGTTCAGAAGTGGTTGTGCCGTTGTTTTCCTGAAGTCGGCTTTCGATGCACGTGCCCCGGCGGAGCCTGTAATTGGTGGGATCGCCGGGAAAGCGCCGTCAGCTTTTTCTCTGTGCCGGTGCCGGGTTGCGGGATCTCGAGAATAATCCGTCGACCTGAGCGGTCGTCGACAACGAGAGCGCTCTCCTCCAGTACCATGTGGCCGACAGAGGGATGCCGCACTTCCCGGGTGGTGACCTGGTGACTTTCGATTTCGTGCTGCTGCCACCATCTGCGGAATTCCTTGCTGTTCTGACTCAGCTCTCGGACCAGTGTGGTGAACCACGGTTCGTGGACGTAAACTCCGGTGGCTGCGCGGAATTCGGCCAGCACGGAGCGGGCGCTCTGCTCCCAGTTCTGAATGAGCTCGTGCAGATATCCACCGAAGAAGAGCCAGAGCATGTGGCGGTGCTCACGGGGGATTTTGGTCAGATCGCCGTAGACATCGGTTCTGGCCTGGTTCCAGGCCAGAATGTTGAAACGGGGGCCGAGGGCGATTGCCGGATGTGGATGCTGGCTGTCCAGGATGCGTTGGAGAGTCGGAGGCACGCCGTCCGGGGCAATGCTTGCGCTGGAACGGGCGTCCTCGCGCGCCAGGGCCAGGAGGTAGTCGTGCTCTTCGGTGCTGAGGCGAAGGGCATCGGCCAGCGAGTCGAGGACGTGGTCGGACACCCGGATGTTCCGGGCCTGTTCAAGGCGTGAGTACCAGCAGGTGCTGATGCCCGCGAGGTCGGCCACGTCTTCCCGGCGCAGGCCAGGGGTTCGCCTTGATGTCCGGGGTGGAAGACCCACCTCTTCCGGCTGAATGGCCAGCCGTCGTGTTCTGAGGAAGTCCGCGAGCTGAGCTCGCCGTTGGTCGTAATTCATCCAATGTTCCCTTTGCTGGGCGACGTTTCGGATGGTTAGTACCTGGGACCTCTACTCCTAGGATAGTCGGTTTCTGGATGTGCGCTCTGCCGCGTGTGATCCTGATGCAGGAAGCGGCGTTCGGCCGTGCGAGGTGCTGAGGGAGCAGCACCGCCCTGGAGCGAACACCTAATCTTTCGTTCCGGCGATCGAAGGAGAAAATCATGCGTGGCAAGCGATACCTTTTCCGGCTCAGTCCCGTACTTATCGCCTCTCTGGCGGTGCCTGCGGGTTTCGCCGGGAACGCGTTCGGCGCCTCACCCGCAGCCGATTCGGTGGCAGCGGCGCCCTCGAAAGCGCCCTCGCAGGTTATCGATCCGTTCAGCTACAACGCCGGGTTCGCGGCGTGCAGGGCTGGGAACGTGTCGCAGAACCTGCAGCTGAACCGAAACGCCAACCTCAACCGTAACGTCAACCAGAACATCAACCGGAACCTGAACCAGAACGTCAACCGGAACCTGAACCAGAACGTCAACCAGAACCTGAACCAGAACATCAACCAGAACCTGAACCAGAACATCAACCAGAACCTGAACCAGAACATCAACCAGAACGTCAACCAGAACGTCAACCAGAACACCAACCAGCAGCCGCCTGCCCAGCCGCCTGCCCAGCCGCCTGCCCAGCCGCCTGCCCAGCCGCCGGCCCAGCCGCCGGCCCAGCCGCCTGCCCAGCCGCCGGCCCAGCCGCCTGCCCAGCCGCCGGCCCAGCCGCCTGCCCAGCCGCCTGCCCAGCCGCCTGCCCAGCCGCCGGCGGTGTAGCACCAGCCAGTCGCCGCCTAGCCGGCCTGTCCGGCGGTCACCATGCCACCGGGGACGCGCAGCCCGTGGACACGCGGGTTGCGCGTTCGGCCCCACCACTCAGCTTGTTCTCGGGGGCAGCGGGCGACTCTCCCGGAATTTCTGCGTCAATGCCGACTAGCTAGGGCCGCTACCCCGTTGGTGTGGGGTAGCGGCCCTAGCTAGTCGCTGTTTTGGGAGATCAAGTCAGTGAGCGGCCCTCTCTGCCCACTTGTTGTGTGCAGAGAGGGGGATATCGGTCGACCTCGCCCTTTAGATGTCGAAGTAGAGCTCGAACTCGTGCGGGTGCGGGCGCAGCTGGATCGGGGCGATCTCGTTGGTGCGCTTGTAGTCGATCCACGTCTCGATCAGGTCGGCCGTGAAGACGCCGCCCGCGAGGAGGTACTCGTGATCCGCCTCCAGGGCGTCCAGGACGGCGGGGAGCGAGGTCGGGACCTGCTGGACGTTGGCGTGCTCCTCGGGAGCCAGCTCGTACAGGTCCTTGTCGATCGGCTCGGCCGGCTCGATCTTGTTCTTCACACCGTCGAGGCCGGCCATCAGCAGCGCTGAGAAGGCCAGGTACGGGTTGGACGACGGGTCCGGGGCGCGGAACTCGACGCGCTTGGCCTTCGGGTTCGAGCCCGTGATCGGGATACGCATCGCGGCGGAGCGGTTGCGCTGCGAGTAGACCATGTTGACCGGGGCCTCGAAGCCCGGGACCAGGCGGTGGTACGAGTTCACCGTCGGGTTCGTGAAGGCCAGCAGCGACGGTGCGTGCTTGAGGATGCCGCCGATGTAGTAGCGGGCGATGTCCGAGAGACCCGCGTAGCCCTGCTCGTCGTAGAACAGCGGGTTGCCGCCGGCCCACAGGGACTGGTGGACGTGCATGCCTGAACCGTTGTCGCCGAAGATCGGCTTCGGCATGAAGGTCGCGGTCTTGCCGTTGCGCCAGGCGACGTTCTTCACGATGTACTTGAAGAGCATCAGGTCGTCGGCCGCGGCGAGCAGCGTGTTGAACTTGTAGTTGATCTCGGCCTGGCCGGCGGTGCCGACCTCGTGGTGCTGGCGCTCGACCTGGAGGCCGTTCTTGTCCAGCTCAAGGGAGATCTCGGCGCGCAGGTCGGCGAAGTGGTCGACCGGCGGAACCGGGAAGTAACCGCCCTTGTAGCGGACCTTGTAACCCCGGTTGTCCTCTTCCGAGCCGGTGTTCCAGGCGCCGGCCTCGGAGTCGATGTGGTAGAAGCTCTCGTTCTCCGACGTCTGGAAGCGGACGTTGTCGAAGACGTAGAACTCGGCCTCGGGGCCGAAGTACGCGGTGTCGGCGATGCCGGTGGAGGTGAGGTACGCCTCGGCCTTCTTGGCCACGTTGCGCGGGTCACGGCTGTACTGCTCGCCGGTGATCGGGTCGTGGATGAAGAAGTTGATGTTGACGGTCTTGTCGCGGCGGAACGGGTCGACACGGGCGGTCGACAGGTCCGCCCGAAGCGCCATGTCGGACTCGTGGATGGCCTGGAAGCCGCGGATCGACGAGCCGTCGAAGGCCAGTTCCTCGGTCGGGTCGAATGCCGCTGCCGGGATGGTGAAGTGCTGCATCACACCGGGCAGGTCACAGAACCGGACATCGATGAACTTGACATCTTCGTCAGCGATGTACTTCTTCGCGTCGTCGGCGTTCTGGAACATCCAACTCCTCCTACTCCCGGCCCGGGAGGGACGGGGTTGTAGCTCGTTGTGCGGCCAGTGCGGTGGCACACGCTGGACCCGACCATAGGCAGACCGGATTTCTCAAGCATGACCCATTTGTTTCGCAGAAGTTAACCGAGGCGGGTGTCGGCGGCACCTCGGAGGCGTTATCGGGGCGGCGGCGGGGGCCGCGTCCGCGCGTCCGGAGGGGCCCCACCCGGCAGGGCGGGAAGGCGGGCGCAGTACCGTGGACGGGTGGACAACAGGCAAGCAATCGGATCGTGGCTCTCCGGGCCGCGTGCGGCCGCCGAGGACATGGGCGCCGATTTCGGCTACCGGGGCAAGCGGCTCGGTCTGCCCGAAGAAGGGCCGGGGGCGATCGCGCCGCTCGGCCGGCGTTTCGGCGCCCTTTTCGTCGACTGGGCGCTCTGCCTGCTGATCGCCTACGGGCTGTTTGCTCGCGGTGACCAGCAGGCGGCCGGGAACTGGGCCCTCGGGATCTTTGTCGTACTGAGTGTGCTCACGGTCGGGACCGTCGGCTGTACGCCGGGCAAGCGCATCCTGGGCATTCGTGTCGTCGGCGAGGGCGGCGACCGGCTCGGTTTCGGGCGGGTGATCATCCGGAGCGTGCTGCTGTGCCTGGCGGTTCCGGCTCTGGTCTGGGACCGCGACGGGCGCGGGCTGCACGACCGGCTCTCGCGCGCCGTACAGGTGCGGATCTGAGAACGGTCCGACGAGCGGAGACGTGAAGAGGGGGGGGGGGGGGGGGCCCCCGGGGGGGGCGCCCCCCCCCCCGGGGGGGGGGGGGGGGGGGGCGGGGCCCGGCCCCCCCGCGCCGCCCGCCGCCGGCTGTGCTGCGCGCCCCCCGCCCCCCCCCCCGCGCCCCCCCGCCGCGGGGGGCCCCCCCCCCCCCCGGCCCCCCCCCCCCCGCCCTCTTGTGCGTCGAGTGTGCGGCGTCAGCGCATCTTGCCGCCGCGCGGCATCCGCATACCCTTCGGCATCGGGCCCTTCGGCAGCGGCATGTTGCTCATCAGGTCGCCCATCGCCCGCAGCCGGTCGTTGGCCGCCGTCACCTGCGGGCCGGTCAGGACCCGCGGCATCTTCAGCATCTTGGTGCGGACCTTCTTCAGCGGCACCTGGCCCTGGCCCTCGCCGTTGCCGACGATGATGTCGTGCACGGGTACGTCCACGAGGATGCGGGCCATCTTCTTCTTCTCGGCCGCCAGCAGGAGCTTGACCCGGTTCGGGTTGCCCTCGCCAACGAGCACGATGCCCGCCTTGCCGACGGCCCGGTGGACGACGTCCTGGCTGCGGTTCATTGCTACCGCCGGCGTCGTGGTCCAGCCGCGGCCCACGCGGTCCAGCACCGCCGCCGCAGCGCCCGGCTGTCCTTCCATCTGTCCGAAGGCCGCCCGCTCGGCACGCCGCCCGAAGACGATCGCCATCGCGAGGAGGGCCAGCACGAAGCCCAGGATGCCCAGGTAGATCGGGTGGTCGATCAAGAAGCCGATGGCGAGGAGGACACCGAAGGTGACGATTCCCACACCCGCGACGACAAGACCGATCTTGGGGTCGGTCCGCCGGGTCATCTTGTAGGTCAGGGCGATCTGCTTGAGCCGCCCCGCGTTCTCGACGCTGTCCGCGCCGTCAGTGTTTGCCTTCCTCGCCATGTACAGAAGTTTACGTGGCTTAGGAACGGTGGCTGGCCACGGCCTCCAGTACGTACTCGGTCTCGACCCGGTCCTTGGCCCGGCGGCGGTCCTCGAGGACGGCCGTCCAGGCATTGCGGCGGGCGGTGCGCTGGCCGCTGCTCAGCAGCAGCGACTCGACGGCGCGGAGAGCGTCGGTGACGGACGGAATGGCGGTGGCACGTACCGGCACGGCCTGCATCGTGGAAGTCCCCTCGGAACGGATGCGCGGAGTGAGTGGGTTACGGGAGCTGCTTGCGCGGGCTGGAGACGGTGAGCAGTGGCGGCAGCAGCCGTGAGAACCACTGTGCTGCGTGCATCCAGAGTCACTGCTCGGTGTTACCAGCGCATGACCTTTCGGTCAAACACCAATGAAACCTTGATATGAGCGCCGCGCACGCCGACGCGGCCCATACGCGTCCCCGACCTGCGGGGGGCGTATGGGCCGCGTCGATCCAGCCAGTACCGTTGAGTAGCCGCTTGTGCTCAGATTCACACAGTCCCGGTCAGGCAGTGGGGGCAGCCGTGACCGCGCCGCGTCGCTCGATCGCCTGCTGGAAGAGCCGCCCGGCCCGGTACGAGGAACGGACCAGCGGCCCGGACATCACACCGGAGTAGCCGATCTCGTCGGCCTCCTCCTTCAGCTCCACGAACTCGTGCGGCTTCACCCAGCGCTCGACCGGGTGGTGGCGCACGGAGGGCCGCAGGTACTGCGTGATCGTGATGAGCTCGCACCCGGCGTCGTACAGGTCCTGGAGCGCCTCGCTCACTTCCTCGCGGGTCTCGCCCATACCGAGGATGAGGTTCGACTTGGTCACCAGACCGGCCTCGCGGGCCCGAGTGATGACCTCCAGGGAACGCTCGTAACGGAAACCGGGACGGATCCGCTTGAAGATCCGCGGCACCGTCTCGACGTTGTGCGCGAGTACCTCGGGGCGCGAGGAGAAGACCTCGGCCAGCTGCGCGGGCTCCGCGTTGAAGTCGGGGATCAGCAGCTCGACCTTGGTGGCGCCGGCCTCGCGCTCCGCCGTCAGCGCGTGGATCTGGCGCACGGTCTCCGCGTACAGCCAGGCTCCGCCGTCCTCCAGGTCGTCGCGGGCGACGCCGGTGATCGTGGCGTAGTTCAGGTCCATCGTGACGACCGACTCGCCGACGCGGCGGGGCTCGTCCCGGTCCAGCGCCTGCGGCTTGCCCGTGTCGATCTGACAGAAGTCACAGCGCCGGGTGCACTGGTCACCACCGATGAGGAACGTGGCCTCACGGTCCTCCCAGCACTCGAAGATGTTCGGGCAGCCGGCCTCCTGGCACACCGTGTGCAGACCCTCGCTCTTCACGAGCTTCTGCAGCTGGTTGTACTCGGGGCCCATCTTCGCCCGGGTTTTGATCCACTCGGGCTTGCGCTCGATGGGGGTCTGGCTGTTCCGGACCTCCAGGCGCAACATCTTGCGCCCGTCGGGTGCGACAGCGGACACGTCCGGCTCCCTACGACTTCGATTCTTCGGCGAACACCAGGGTACGCCCGCTATTTATACGGTTGGGGTGTAGCTCTTGCCCCTGGTCAACCAGGGGGCGGGCCGGGCCATTCCCGGGGCTCCGGGTCAGGCCGAGGCCCGGTCGATCTCCCGCGGGGCGAGTTCCGCGTTCTCCAGGACGTCCTTCAGGTGCTTCTCGACCACCGGGAGCACCTCCGCGATCGTGATGTCGCGGCCCAGCTCGTACGCGAGCGAGGTGACGCCCGCATCGCGGATGCCGCACGGCACGATCCGGTCGAACCAGGTGTTGTCGGGGTTCACGTTCAACGCGAAGCCGTGCATGGTCACACCCTTGGCGACCCGGATGCCGATGGCCGCCAGCTTGCGGTCCTCGCGGCGCTGACCGGCGTTGGACGGGGCGTACTCGGGGCCGTTCAGCCGCGGGTCGAACTCCTCGTCGTGCAGCCGCGGGTCGAAGTCGAGGGAGAGGCCGCCGAGCGACGGACGCTCCTCGACCGGGTCACCGAGCACCCAGACTCCGCTGCGGCCCTCGACCCGGCTGGTCTCCAGACCGAACTCGGCAGCCGTACGGATCAGCGCGTCCTCCAGTCTGCGGACATGCGCCACGACATCCACCGGGCGCGGCAGTTTCTGGATCGGGTAGCCGACGAGCTGCCCGGGGCCGTGCCAGGTGATCTTTCCGCCGCGGTCCACATCGACGACCGGAGTGCCGTCCAGGGGACGCTCACTGTCGGTCGTACGTCGTCCCGCCGTGTAGACCGGCGGGTGTTCCAGCAGCAGACAGGTGTCGGGGACCGTGTCCTCGAACCGGGCCGCGTGCACCTCGCGCTGCTTCTGCCAGGCCTCCTGGTAGTCGACGGCTTCCTCGCCGAATCCCAGCCGGACGAACCGAAGCTCACTCACGGAGATGCCTCCCTACTTGCGGTACCGGGAGCCGGAGGGTGCCCCGGAACCACGTCACCATGCACTGATTCGCGCCCCGGGCCACTGTACGACCGCCCCGGGAACGGTGGCCCGGCAGGTTGTTCCCGTCAGCGCCACCCCCAATCCTCACACGATCGGATGAATGTGAAGCGAAGGAGAGTGAGGCCGCCGTAGGGCCCGCTAAATTCGCGCCGTTCCATAAGGGCTGCCCGCCCGGCCCCGAAAGCAGGAGACCGTACAGCTGATGTCGGAACGACCTCCGCAGCGCACCCCCAACCGCCAGCTCGCCTCGCTCATCACCGAAGCCGGATTCTCGAACGCCGGACTCGCCCGCCGGGTGGACCAGCTCGGCCTCGAACACGGCCTGGATCTGCGCTATGACAAGACCTCCGTGACTCGCTGGCTGCGCGGCCAGCAACCGCGCGGCACCACCCCCGCACTGATCGCCGAGGTCTTCACCCGGCGGCTCGGGCGCCGGCTCTCCGCGCAGGACCTGGGCCTCGACGGGTGTGCGCCCGTCTACGCCGGCCTGGAGTTCGCCGCCACTCCGGCCGAGGCGGTGGACATCGTCAGCGGCCTGTGGCGGAAGGACTCGGGCAGCCAAGCGGAGCTGCGCAAGATCGCCTTCACCCCGGCCGGTCTCGTGGTGCCCAGCCGCGACTGGCTGATCGGACGGGCCGACGAGTGGGTGGGGCGGGGGAGCGAGACGGCTGCCCCCGGCGGCGGGGGCAGCGGGACCCAGGCGGCGCCGGTGCTCGGTGCGCAGCGCGGGCCGGTGGCGACCAATGGGTCCCGTGGTTCGCACGCCGGAGCGCACGCCACGGCTCACGCGGGGGCGCATGGATTGCACGCGGCGAGTGGGCCCAGGGGCCGATACGGCGCCCGGGGGACCGCGCCCGCCAGGCCCTCCGGGCCCGCCGCCGCCGGGCCTCCGGTGCACCTCGTGCCGCCGGCAACCGGTGCCCCCGGCGTCCCCCGGCAGCGGCAGACCGACCGCGGATCCGGCCAGAAGGTCAGCAGCGGAGACGTCGCCGCTCTGCGTTCCGTCGGCGAGCTCTTCCGCACCCTCGACAACGCCTACGGTGGCGGCCACGCCCGCCAGGCCCTCGTCCGTTACCTGGAGCACGAGGCCGAGCCGATGCTCCGCGGGACGTACGGGGAGACCACCGGGCGGCGGCTCTTCTCGGCCGCCGCCGATCTGACCCGGCTGGCGGGCTGGACCTCGTACGACATCGCGGCGCACGGTCTCGCCCAGCGCTACTTCGTCCAGGCGCTGCGGCTCGCGCAGGCGGCGGGGGACCGGGCGTACGGCAGTTATGTGCTGATCACCATGAGCCGGCAGGCGGTCTATCTCGGGCACGGCAGGGAAGCCGTCCAGCTGGCGCGCGTCGCCCAGCAGGGCATCGGCTCGTCGGCGCCGCCCGTCGTCATGGCCCTGCTGCACTCCGTCGAGGCGCGCGGGCACGGCGTGCTCGGCGAGGCCAGGACCTGCGAGGCCTCGCTGGCGCGGGCGGAACGCGCGCTGGAGACCGCCCGGCCCGGGGACGACGTACCGTACTGGGCGCGCTCCTTCGACGAGGCGCAGCTCGCCGACGAGTTCGGGCACTGCCACCGCGATCTGCAGCAGTACCGGGCCGCCGCCCAGCACGCGGAGCGCTCGCTGCAGCTGCGCGCCCCGGGGTACGCCCGGAGCAGGCTGTTCTGCCGGGTGGTGCTGGCGTCCGCCCGGCTCGGGCTCGGCGAGCTCGACCAGGCGTGTCTGCTCGGCGCCGAGGCAGCTCAGCAGGCGGCGGAGATGCGGTCGGTCCGGGCGACGGAGTATGTACGGGACTTCGAGCGCCGCCTTGAGCCGTACCGTGACGCGGCTGCGGTACGTGGATACCGCGACCGGGTCGCGGCCCTCGGGTGATCCCTCCCGCGGGGCCGCGGATGACTCTCCCGCGCGGCTCCTGCGCGCGACAGAACGGGTGGCGGCCCGGACCGGGAGCGTTCGGTCCGGGCCACCACCCGTTTCGGCAGGGCTCTCTCAGTGCCCGCGCACCTCGACCTCCGCCAGCGACAGCGGGTTGGTGCCGGACGTCAGTTGCACGCGGACGTACCTGCCGGAGGTGCCCGCCGGGAGCTGCACCGTGGACGGCCGTCCGGCCTGACCGGTGACATGAACCGCCGTCACACCGGGTGCGGTCCGTGCCTCATCGAGTCCGTCGGCCGTGATCGGGGTGTCCGAGGTCAGGACCCAGAAGTCCCTCAGCCGGTCGGAGCAGCAGTCGGTCCGGTTCCAGATGTCGACCGCGGACAGTGACTTCGAGGCGCCCAGGTCGACCTGCCACCACGCCTGCGACGAGGGCTCCGCGGTGTGGGTCACCGAGCCCGACCCGAAGGAGCCGTCGGTGTTCCCGTCGACGGCGCGGGAGGCGGGGGCGTCCCACGCAGTGCTCTTCTGGGTGGCCGGCTTGTTCCGGGCGAGGTTCTCCAGGGCCACCGTGACCTTGACCGCCGTGCTGGTCGTGAGACGGCGTCACTGCGGGTTCCCTTCGGTCAGCGGTCGTAGTGCGCGTAGTCGGACCGGACCTGTTCGGGGCTCAACGCCTCGTCCCAGGTGGTGACTTCGTCGAGGTCTCCGCGCAGCCCGGCCTTTTCGGTGCCGATCGAGCGCAGCGGGAGCGGAATGGACGCGTCGACCGTGCCGACGCGCTCGCCGTGTGCATACAGGGTGGTGCGGCCCGGCACGATGTCGCCGGCCCGCGCGTGCCCGATGTCGCTGCTGACGGCCGGAGCCACCCCACTGACCTGGGCCACCTCCGTACGCAGCTGCTTGGCCAGGTCCTGCGCGGACTGCCGTGCGGGGCCCGGGAGTTCGGCCCGCCCGGAGGGGAGCTCGGTCATGGAGCGCGACCGGGGGTCCACCAGGATGCGGGTCCCCGCCGACAGCTGTGTGTGGCCACCCCGTTCGGTCCACTGGGTCGGCCTGGGGACAACGGGCGGCCCCGGGGCGGCCGCTGTGGTGCTTGCGCTCGATCCGGGTTCGTCGGGGGGCTCGTTCGCCACCGCGACGGGAGTGATAGATCCGATGACTAAGGCTGCAAGGAGTGGCAGAACGGGCATGGCTCGGCGCACCACGGTCTCCTGATGTCGGGTTTGGCCAGGACCGTAGCGGCAGACGTGACGCACGACAAGGGTGTTTGCGGGAGTGGTGTGGACCACTCCCGAGAACAGGAGGTGGGGTGAGAGATCCGATCTGTAAAGGGTGTTGGGGGTTGGGATCAGCTGGACCGGGGCAGGATGTGCGCGGGCGGACTCAGGCCGCTTCGCGCAGCTCCGCCTCCAGGTGGCCGGGCCGGATGCCCAGATCGCCGAGGATGGCATGCGCCGCGCGGCGGCCCGAGAACAGGGCGCCCTGCACCGTGCTCGTGTCCCGGTGGTCGCCGCACACGTACAGCCCGGCGAGCAGCCTGACCGGCCGGCGCAGATCGTGCGGGGGCGGCATGGCGGGCACCGCCTCCGGGTCGTGGCGGGCGGCCAGCAGTTCCCAGTCGTCTGTTGGGGTGCCGTACAACGCGGCGAGATGGGTGCGGACCGAGCGGTCGAGATCGGGCGGCGGGGTGCCGAGTACCGTCGACGTGATCAGGGTCCGGCCGTGCGGGGCGCGCGAGGGGTCGACCTCGCTCATCACGCAGGTGTGGGCCACCGGGCCCGAGCGGTCGGCGTCCAGCAGCAGCGAGGTGCCGGTCGGCGGGGGAGCGGGGGCGGTGTGGTGCAGGACCGTCACCGGATGGAAGGGCGGCACCCGAAGACCGGGCAGCAGCTCGGCGGCCGCGCTCGCACCGGTGGCCAGCAGCAGGGCACGGCAGCCCAGCTCACCGTGTTCCTTGGTGCGTACGGAGGTGGTGTCGGCTCCGGTGACATGGACGCCGGTCCGCACGGTGCCGGGCGGCAGGGCTGCCGCCAGCAGCTCGGGCAGCCTGGCCGAGCCGCCGGACGGTACGCACAGCTGGCCGCGCGCGTAGCCGCGCAGGGCGAGATCGGCGCACCGGCTCGATGTGGTGAGTCCGGGGTCACTGAGCAGCGCGGCGAGCAGCGGGCGCAGGAAGCCGTTGACCGTACGCGAGGGCAGACCGCGGGTGGACAGGGCGGCGAGCGCGGTCCGCTCGGGCCGGGCCAGGATGCGGGCGGCCGGGGTGGTCGCGAGCCGGGCGAGGGCCGCGCCGAGCCTGGCCTGGTCGATCGGCCCGCCCATCGGCGGGCGGGGGGCGCTCGTGAGGGCGCGCGCCGCCTTGAATGCGCCCCGTGCGCCCCGTACCTGGCGCGCATCGCCGGTCCGGTACTGGCGGCCCTCGCTGTGGACGAGGACCCCCGGAGCGAAGTTCCGCAGCAGGAGCCCTTCGAGGCCGGGCGCGGCGCGCAGTTCCGAATACGAGGTGCTGAGGAGCGGGCCGATGTGGTCGAGCCGGAACCCGTCCACCTCCTCGGTGGTCATCCGGCCGCCGACGCGTGGGCCGGCCTCCAGGACGCTGACGCTGACCCCTGCACTGGTCAACTGATGGGCTGCTGACAGGCCGGCGATCCCGGCACCGATGATGACGACGTCCGCGTGGTGTGCCGTGCTGAGCACGTGCCCCTCCCCGAGTCGGCGCAACTGGTGGGAGGCTCTTGCCCCCAACAGGCCCCCGGAATGCCCGAGTTCGCCACGAGGCTAGGAGGGGTCCGGTGCGGGCGCAGTCGCGCGCTGCCCGGGGCACCGTTGCACGGGGTCGCACATCCGTGTGATTCGACCGTGCGGGGTCAGCGCAGCGCCGCGCGGATGGCGCCGTCGATGCCGGGGAAGGCGAAGGTGAATCCTGAGTCCAGCAGCCGTGCGGGCAGTACCCGTTGGCTGCCCAGCACGTCCTCCGCGAAGTCACCGAGGACGACCCGGAGCGCGGGTGCCGGGACGGAGAGCAGCGTCGGACGGTGCAGCACGCGCCCCATCGCCGCCGTCACCTCGGCGTTGGTCACCGGGCCGGGGCCGGTCAGGTTCACCGGTCCGGACAGCGACTCCGTGTCGAGGAGGTGCCGCAGGGCCGCGATGTGGTCGTGCAGCGCGATGAAGCTCCAGTACTGGCGCCCGCTGCCGAGCCGCCCGCCGAGCCCCGCGCGGAACAGCGGGAACAGCCGCCCCCAGGCCCCGCCCTCCCGGGCGACGACCAGGCCCGTGCGCGCGTACACCGTCCGGATGCCTGCCGCCTCCGCCGGGGCCGCGGCAGCCTCCCAGTCCACGCAGACGGACGGCAGGAAGCCTGTGCCGTGCGGTGCGCTCTCGTCGACCGCGCGGTCCCCGGTGTCGCCGTAGTAGCCGATGGCCGACCCGCAGAGCAGCACCTTCGGCGGTACGCCGAGGGAGGCCACCGTCTCGGCGATCGCCGCCGTGCCCAGCACCCGGCTGTCCCGGATCTCCCGCTTGTATTCCTCCGTCCAGCGATGGTCGCCGACCCCGGCTCCGGCGAGATGGACGACGGCGTCGCAGCCGACCAGGCCCGCCCCGTCGACGTAACCCCGCTTCGGGTCCCACTCGACCTCGTCCCCGGCGCGCGCCGGATGCCGGACGAGGCGCACGACCTCGTGTCCGTCGGCCCGCAGCGAGCGCACCAGCGCGGCTCCGATGAGTCCGGTGGATCCGGTGACAGCGATACGGGAGTACACCATGGCCCCATCTTGCCGCAGCGGCGTACGGGGTGCCTCGCCCCCATCACCCGTCACGCCCGAATCACTCGAACAGCAGTTGTAGGGCGACATCCCGGTAGTGGCGCACCTGCCGCAGGGCGCAGACCGCCGCCGCCTCGCTGTCCGCCCAGATATGCGATGACGTGACCGGGCGGGGCGTGGCACAGTGGCGCCCATGCCTGAGCTCCGAACCCACCTCGTGCGCCCCGCCGTTCTCTCCGACGACGCCGCTCTCGGGGAGCTCGACCGGGCCACCTGGTCGACGCTCCACGCCGTACAGCCGCGTCCGCAGCCGCCGTACGAACCGTTCTTCAGCGACCGCAACCGGCCCGAGCATCTGCTCGTGGCCGAGGCGGAGGACCCGGCGGGCGAGATGCGCATCGCCGGCTACATCCGGGTCGTCGCGCCGACCCCGCTCGCCTGCAACACGCATGTGCGCCAGATACAGGGCCTGGCCGTGGCCGAATGGGCACGCGGCAGCGGTGTCGCCAGAGGGCTGCTGCGTGCCGCGTTGGCGCTGGCCCGCAAGGAGGGGGCGAACCGGATGACGCTGCGGGTGCTCGGGCACAACGCGCCCGCCCGGGCGCTGTACGCATCGGAGGGGTTCGTCGTCGAGGGGGTGCTGCCCGGCGAGTTCTTCCTGGGCGGGCGCTACGTCGACGACGTGATGATGGGCCGCTCGCTCGCCCTGTGACGGCTTACGGCCTCCCCCACGACAGGGCGTGAGGGAGGTCGTTACCGTCCTACCCCTTGAACAGCCGCATGCCGCCCAGAAGTTCATGCAGGCAACGCACCGCGAGGACGGCGGGGGAGCCGGCCCCGGCCGTCGGCGCGTCCGATGACGCACGCGCGGGCGAGCGAGTGCAGCAAGCGGGGTCTGCGCGTTGTCGACGTCGCGCCCGGGTCGATCTCCTCCGACATGACCAGCGGCAACGGCCCGGGGCTGCCGGCCGACGCGGACATGTCGCTCTTCGCGAATCTGTCCCCGGTGCTGGGCGACGGCTTCGCCGGCCCCGACACGGTGGCGGGCGTCGTCGCGACGCTGGGCTCCGAGGACGGTGCGTTCATCACGGGTACGGAAATCCGCGTCGACGGCGGCGCCCACTTCTGAACCCGGGTGCCCACGCGGGGGCGGCTCAGCCGGAGCCGAACCGCTCCCAGAGCAGGGGAAAGCGTTCGGCCAGCGCCGCGTCGTCCTCGAAGCGGACGGGGACGCCCTGCGGCTCGGCGGCCTGCGGCGGAAGGCCGAGGTCCGGCGTGACGACGCCGGTGAGCTGTTCGTACGCCTCGTCGGCCGCATAGCCGAGATCCTCGGCGTCCCCGTCGATCTCCTCGTCGAAATCGTCGAGCAGTACGGCGAGGCTGTCCGGATCGTGCACCGCCCCCTCGAAGACCTCCCGCCCCTGGCCGATCAGCCAGCACCGGAAGAAGTCGAAGGCGTCGTCGCTCGCGCCGCCGAGCAGCACGGCGGCGGCGCCCCACAGGTCCCAGTGGTACGCGCGGTTGTAGCGGGCCTCGAAGTGCCGGGCGAAGTCCAGCACGAATTCCGGATCGAGTTGCACCAGCCGGTCGACGAGCAGGTCGGCCTGGTCCTCGGGGTCGCCCTCGGCGGCCTCGCGGGTGCTGTCGATGATCTCCCAGAACTCCGTCTCGTCCATCACGGGTCAAGCATCGGTCTTGGTGACAGGCGATGCACGCGGAGACACCGAAAAGAAGCCTTCAGCGATAGAGGCCGCTCAGCCGTTCGGCGGCAGCGGCGAAGCGGTTCCGCAACGCGGGCGGTTCGAGGACCTCCAACTCCGGTCCCAGGGACAGCAGCTGGTCGTACGCGACCTCCAGGGACTCCACGGGCAGGGTGACGGTGCGCCACCCGTCGGTGCCGGGTGGCCCGGCCGCGTCCAGTGCGTCCTGGACCGCCGAACGGTCCATGCTCTGCGGCAGTCGGCCTACCCCCGCCTCCGACACCCGTACCGTCACCTCGGTCCGCAGGATCGAGCGGGCGAACCGCGCGGCCTGCTCGTCCCAGAAGCCCGGCAGATCGAAGTCGTCGTCGCGTACGAACCGTTCGTCCGACACGGCCACGGCGGTGAAGCGGTCGATCCGGTACACCCGGAAATCCGTTCCGACGCGGGCACACACGTACCAGACCCCGGCCTTGAGAACGAGTCCGTACGGCGCCAGCTCCCGCTCGACCTCACCGCCCGCACCGCCGCGCCGGTAGCGGGCGCAGACCATCCGGTCGTTCCAGACGGCCTCCGCGACGGCGGGCAGCAATTCGGGCGTGACGGGCTCCTGATACCAGCCGGGTGCATCCAGATGGAAGCGCCGGGCAGCGGTGTCGGAGGCGTCCCGCAGCGAGGGCAGCAGCGCGGCGGACACCTTGAGCCGGGCCGCGGACGCGGCATCCTCGAGCCCCATCTCGCGCAGCGCGGACGGCAGCCCGGAGAGGAAGAGCGCCTCGGCCTCGCTACGGGCCAGCCCGGTGAGCCCGGTCCGGTACCCGCCGACGAGCCGGTACCCGCCGGCCCGGCCCCGGTCCGCGTACACGGGAATCCCCGCCTCGGCGAGTGCCTGGGCGTCGCGGGTGACGGTCCGTTCGGACACCTCCAGCTCCCGGGCGAGCTCGGCGGCGGTCATGACGGACCGGGACTGGAGGAGCAGCACCATCTTGATGAGCCGGGCAGCACGCATGGGGACAAGTCTGCCGTGCCCTCCAACGCCGGGCGGGCCGACGGCCTCCCCGAGGGGCTGCCCCGGAGCAGAAACGCCCTCCGGCTCCGGACAGGCTCGAAGACCGAGCCCGCCCGGACACGGAGGGCGGCGCGGCAGCCGGGCGTACCCGGCTGCCCTCACCTCACAGCCCGTACTTCTCCCGGGCCTCCTTGACCGCGGACGCGGTCACCTCGCCGCGTCGCGCCAGCTGGGCCAGCGCCGCGACGGTGATCGACTGCGCGTCGACCCCGAAGTGGCGGCGGGCCGCGTCACGCGTGTCGGACAGACCGAAGCCGTCCGTGCCGAGCGAGGACCAGTCCTGCTCCACCCACTGGCTGATCTGGTCCGGCACCTGCCGCATCCAGTCGCTGACCGCGAGGACCGGGCCCGGTGCGCCTTCCAGCGCCTGGGTCACGTACGGCACCCGCTGCTCGCCGTGGAGCAGCGCCTCGTCGCACTCCAGCGCCTCGCGGCGCAGCTCACCCCAGGACGTGGCGGACCAGACGTCGGCCGTGACACCCCAGTCCGCGGCGAGCAGTTCCTGGGCCTCCAGGGCCCAGTGGATCGCCGTGCCGGAGGCCAGCAGCTGCAGGCGCGGCGCGTCCGCCGTGGCGGGCGTGCCCTCCTTGAAGCGGTAGAGGCCCTTGACGATGCCCTCCTCGACGCCTTCCGGCATCGCGGGCTGCGGCTTCGGCTCGTTGTAGACCGTCAGGTAGTAGAAGACGTTCTCGGCCTCGGGGCCGTACATCCTCCGCAGACCGTCCTTGACGATGACCGCGATCTCGTACGCGAACGCCGGGTCGTAGTTGAGCGACGCCGGGTTCGTGGCCGCGATCAGGTGCGAGTGGCCGTCCGCGTGCTGCAGCCCCTCACCGGTCAGGGTGGTCCGGCCCGCGGTGGCGCCGACGATGAAGCCCTTGCCGAGCTGGTCGGCGAGCTGCCACATCTGGTCGCCGGTCCGCTGCCAGCCGAACATCGAGTAGAAGATGTAGAAGGGGATCATCGTCTCGCCGTGCGTCGCGTACGACGTCGACGCGGCGATGAAGTCGGCCATGGCCCCGGCCTCGGTGATCCCCTCGTTGAGGATCTGGCCGTCCTTGGCCTCCTTGTAGTACATCAGCTGGTCGCGGTCGACCGGCTCGTACGTCTGGCCCAGCGGCGAGTAGATACCGGCCGACGGGAACAGCGACTCCATACCGAAGGTACGGGCCTCGTCCGGGACGATCGGAACCCAGCGCTTGCCGGTCTCCTTGTCCCGCATCAGGTCCTTGGCCAGGCGGACGAAGGCCATGGTGGTGGCCATCTCCTGCTTGCCGGACCCCTTGTACAGGGCCTGGAACGCGCGCTCCTCGGGCTCGGGCAGCGCCACCGCGTGCACCCGGCGGGCCGGCGCGGGACCGCCGAGGGCCGCGCGGCGCTCCTGGAGGTAGCGGACCTCGGGCGAGTCGGCGCCCGGGTGGCCGTACGGCACCAGCCCGTCCTCGAAGGCGCTGTCCGGGATCGGGAGTCCGAGCAGCTCGCGCATGCCCTTGAACTCGTCGATCGACAGCTTCTTCATCTGGTGGTTGGCGTTCTTGGACTCGAAGCCCTTGCCGAGCGTGTAGCCCTTCACCGTCTGGGCGAGGATCACGGTCGGCGCGCCCTTGTGCTCGACGGCCGCCTTGTACGCCGCGTACACCTTGCGGGCCTCGTGGCCGCCGCGGGAGGTGTAGAAGCACTCGGCGATCTTCGCGTCGGTGAGCAGCTTCGCCAGCTCGGCGAGCGCCGGCTCGGCGCCGAAGAAGTGCTCGCGGATGTACGCGACGTCGCGGGTGGCGTACGTCTGGAACTGGGCGTCCGGGACCTCCCGGAGCCGGCGGACCAGCGCACCGGTGGTGTCCAGCTGGAACAGCTCGTCCCAGGCGCTGCCCCAGAGGGTCTTGATGACGTTCCAGCCGGCCCCGCGGAACGCGCCTTCGAGCTCCTGGACCACGCGGAAGTTGGCGCGGACCGGACCGTCGAGGCGCTGCAGGTTGCAGTTGATGACGAAGGTCAGGTTGTCGAGCCGCTCACGCGCCGCGAGGGCGAGGGCGGCGGTCGACTCGGGCTCGTCCATCTCGCCGTCGCCCAGGAAGGCCCAGACGTGCGAGTTCGACGTGTCCTTGATGTTGCGGTTGGCCAGATAGCGGTTGAAGCGCGCCTGGTAGATGGCCGAGAGCGGGCCGAGGCCCATCGACACGGTGGGGAACTCCCACAGCCAGGGCAGCCGCCGCGGGTGCGGGTAGGACGGCAGACCGTCGCCGCCCGACTCCTGGCGGAAGTTGTCGAGCTGCTGCTCGCCGAGCCGGCCGTCGAGGAAGGCGCGGGCGTAGATGCCGGGGGAGGCGTGGCCCTGGATGTAGAGCTGGTCGCCGGAGCCGTCCCCCTCCTTGCCGCGGAAGAAGTGGTTGAAGCCCGTCTCGTACAGCCAGGCTGCCGAGGCGAAGGTGGCGATGTGGCCCCCGACGCCCAACCGGGAGCCGCGGGTGACCATTGCGGCCGCGTTCCAGCGGTTCCACGCGGTGATCCTGGACTCCATCTCCAGGTCGCCGTCGAACGCGGGCTCGGCGGCGGTCGGGATGGAGTTGACGTAATCGGTCTCCAGCAGCTTGGGCAGCGCGAGACCGGCGCCCTCGGCGTGCTGCAGCGAGCGGCGCATCAGGTACGCGGCGCGGTGCGGGCCCGCGGCCTTGGTGACGGCATCGAGGGAGGCCGCCCATTCGGCGGTCTCCTCCGGGTCACGGTCCGGGAGCTGGTCGAGCTCGCTCGGAAGCTTTTTTACGGGGTCGGTCATGATCGCCGCCTTCCGAAGAGGAGGGGGGTGGAGAAAGGCCCTGACTGGCAGGACAGGGCGATGGGGCCGGTGGGCCCGCGGAGTGAACTGTAAAACGCTGATCGATGATCGATCAAAGGATGAAGGGCAAAACTTCTCGATATGAAGAAATTGGCATCCGGTGCCCTGAATCGCGGCACGGAGTGACGTCAGAAATGGGCAGAATGCGGGCGCTCATCTGTGCGGCTGAGCGCCCGACCACGCATTGGCGTACCTGCGTCAGGCGCGCGGCGCGCATCCCAGGACATGCGCCTTCACCAGCGCACCGATGTCCGGGTCCTTGCGCAGGAACGCGTCGATGAGCGCCTCGTGCTCCTCCGCGTACGACTTCTGCACCGTCCCCAGCCACCGGATCGAGAGCGCCGTGAACACCTCGATGCCCAGACCCTCCCAGGTGTGCAGCAGTACGGCGTTCCCGGCGGCCCGCACCAACTCCCGGTGGAACGCCACCGTGTGCCGCACCTGCGCCTCGCCGTCGGCCAGCCGGTCCGCCTCGTACAGCGCCGCCACATGCGGCGACAGCCGCGAGCAGTCCTCGCCGAGCACCGGAGCCGCAAGCTCCGCCGCGATCTGCTCCAGACCGGCCCGTACCGGGTAGGACTCCTCCAGGTCGGCGGCGGTCAGATTCCGGACCCGTACGCCCTTGTTGGGCGCCGACTCGATCAGCCGGAGCGTCTCCAGCTCCCGCAGCGCCTCGCGTACGGGCGTCTGGCTGACCTCCAGCTCGGTGGCGATCCGGCGTTCCACGATCCGCTCGCCCGGCTTCCAGCGCCCGCTGACGATCCCGTCCACGATGTGCTCGCGGATCTGTTCGCGCAGCGAGTGGACGACGGGCGGGGTCATGAGGGCTCCTTCGGGGAAACCGGTGCTGCCGATCCGACCGGTGCGGGCGAGGCGACCGGTGGTGTCTAAAAGCTCTCCCGTCATCCCTGGCAGGCGCACGGTGACAGCTACGGCACCTCACCGCGTTGTCGGAACACCCGAATACGCCCAGTATGAGGGCGCTCCTCCGCCCTGCGTTGCACCGTAGCCGACGCCGTGCGCTGATCCACCAGGGATGACGGGACAGCTCTTAGACAATACGGCGGCGCCCCCGCCCGGAAGGGTTCCGGACGGGGGCGCCGCTGGTGAGGCTGGTTACAACTGTGGTGCTCAGAGGCCGAGCTCGACCTCGAACTCGCCGGCCTCCAGGATCGCCTTGACCGCAGTCAGGTAACGGGCGGCGTCCGCGCCGTCCACCAGACGGTGGTCGTAGGAGAGCGAGAGGTACGTCATGTCGCGGACACCGATGACGGTGCCCTCGGCGGTCTCGATGACCGCCGGACGCTTGACGGTGGCACCGATGCCCAGGATGGCGGCCTGGTTCGGCGGCACGATCACGGTGTCGAACAGCGCACCGCGCGAGCCGGTGTTGCTGATGGTGAAGGTGGCACCGGACATGTCGTCCGGGGTCAGGCCGCCGCCGCGGGCCTTACCGGCCAGCTCGGCGGTCTTCTTCGAGATACCGGCGATGTTCAGGTCGCCCGCACCCTTGATGACCGGCGTCATCAGACCCTTCTCGGCGTCCACGGCGATGCCGATGTTCTCCGAGTCGAAGTACGTGATGGTGCCCTCGTCCTCGTTGATCCGGGCGTTGATGACCGGGTGGGCCTTCAGCGCCTGGGCCGCCGCCTTCACGAAGAACGGCATCGGGGACAGCTTGACGCCCTCACGGGCGGCAAAGGCGGCCTTCGCCTGGTTACGCAGCTTCATCAGCTTCGTGATGTCGACCTCGACGACCGAGGTCAGCTGGGCCTGCGAGTGCAGCGCCTTCATCATGTTGTCGCCGATGACCTTGCGCATGCGGGTCATCTTGACCGTCTGACCGCGCAGCGGGGACGCCTCCAGCTTCGGCGCCTTCGCGGCTGCCGGGGCGGCCGCGACGGGGGCCGGAGCGGCAGCGGCGGCCTTGGCGGCCTCCGCGGCGGCGACGACGTCCTGCTTGCGGATACGGCCACCGACGCCGGTGCCCTTGACCGCACCGAGGTCGACACCGTTCTCGGCGGCGAGCTTGCGGACCAGCGGCGTGACGTACGCACCGTCGTCGACGGCGGCCGGAGCCACCGGGGTGACCGGAGCCGGAGCAGCGACCGGAGCCGGGGCCGGCGCGGCCACGGGCGCCGGGGCGGCCGGCGCTGCCGGAGCCGGAGCGGCCACCGGGGCGGGGGCTGCGGCGACCGGGGCCGGAGCAGCCGGAGCCGGAGCGGCCACGGGGGCCGGAGCGGCCGGAGCCGGGGCAGCCGCCGGGGCGGCACCCGCGGCACCGATGACGGCGAGCTTCGCGCCGACCTCGGCGGTCTCGTCCTCGGCGACCACGATCTCCAGCAGCACACCGGAAACCGGGGCGGGGATCTCGGTGTCGACCTTGTCCGTGGAGACCTCGAGCAGCGGCTCGTCCTCCGTGACCTCCTCGCCGACCTCCTTCAGCCAGCGGGTGACGGTGCCCTCGGTGACGCTCTCGCCGAGCGCCGGGAGGGTGACGTCCGTACCGGTCGTGGCAGCGGCCGGAGCCGCGGCCACGGGGGCCGGGGCGGCGGGAGCCGCCGCCACCGGCGCCGGAGCCGGGGCGGCCACCGGAGCGGCCACGGGCTCGGCGGCCGGAGCCGCGGCCGGGACGGCCGCACCCGTGCCGTCGTCGATGACGGCCAGTTCGGCGCCGACCTCGACGGTCTCGTCCTCGGCGACCTTGATGGACGCGAGGATGCCGGCGGCGGGCGCCGGGATCTCGGTGTCGACCTTGTCGGTCGAGACCTCGAGCAGCGGCTCGTCGGCCTCGACGCGCTCGCCCTCGGCCTTCAGCCAGCGGGTGACAGTGCCCTCGGTGACGCTCTCACCGAGCGCCGGAAGGGTTACGGAAACCGACATGGTTTCAGTTGCTCCTTACGAAAGTGCGGAAGTGGGTCGGTCGTCGCGCCCGGGACTGGATCAGTCGTGGGAGTGGAGGGGCTTGCCGGCCAGGGCCAGGTGGGCCTCGCCGAGCGCTTCACTCTGCGTCGGGTGGGCGTGGATGAGCTGCGCGACCTCGGCCGGCAGCGCCTCCCAGTTGTAGATCAGCTGGGCTTCGCCGACCTGCTCGCCCATACGGTCACCGACCATGTGGACGCCGACCACGGCACCGTCCTTGACCTGGACGAGCTTGATCTCGCCCGCGGTCTTGAGGATCTTGCTCTTGCCGTTGCCGGCAAGGTTGTACTTCAGAGCGACGACCTTGTCCGCGCCGTAGAGCTCCTTGGCCTTGGCCTCGGTGATGCCCACGGAAGCGACCTCGGGGTGGCAGTACGTCACCCGGGGGACACCGTCGTAGTCGATCGGGACGGTCTTCAGGCCGGCCAGCCGCTCCGCCACCAGGATGCCCTCGGCGAAGCCGACGTGCGCGAGCTGCAGCGTCGGGGCCAGGTCGCCCACGGCCGAGATGGTCGGAACGTTGGTCTGCATGTACTCGTCGACGAGGACGTAGCCGCGGTCCATCGCGACGCCGGCCTCCTCGTAGCCCAGACCCTGCGAGACCGGGCCGCGGCCGATCGCGACCAGCAGCACCTCCGCCTCGAACGTCTTGCCGTCGGCGAGGGTCACGCGGACACCGTCCTGCGTGTACTCGGCGCTCTGGAAGAACGTACCGAGGTTGAACTTGATGCCGCGCTTGCGGAAAGCGCGCTCAAGAAGCTTCGAGCTGTTCTCGTCCTCGACCGGAACGAGGTGCTTCAGGCCCTCGATGATCGTGACGTCGGTACCGAAGGACGTCCACGCCGAGGCGAACTCGACGCCGATGACGCCGCCGCCCAGGACGATCGCGGACTTCGGGACGCGGTCCAGCTTCAGCGCGTGGTCCGAGGAGATGATCCGGTTGCCGTCGATCTCCAGGCCCGGCAGCGACTTCGGCACGGAGCCGGTCGCCAGGAGCACGTGGCGGCCCTGGATGCGCTGGCCGTTCACGTCCACCGAGGTGGGGGAGGAGAGCCGTCCCTCCCCCTCGATGTAGGTGACCTTGCGCGAGGCGATGAGACCCTGCAGACCCTTGTACAGGCCCGAGATCACGTCGTCCTTGTACTTGTGGACGGCCTCGATGTCGATGCCCTCGAAGGTGGCCTTGACGCCGAACTGGTCGGCCTCGCGTGCCTGGTCGGCGACCTCGCCGGCGTGCAGCAGCGCCTTCGTGGGGATGCAGCCGTTGTGCAGGCAGGTGCCGCCGACCTTGCCCTTCTCGATCAGAGCGACGTCCAGGCCCAGCTGCGCTCCGCGCAGGGCCGCGGCGTAACCGCCGCTACCACCGCCGAGGATCACTAGGTCGAAAACGGTGCTGGCGTCGTTCGCCACGTCACGTCCTCCATGCATGTGCGCCGTACGCCGGGCCCCGTCGCTGGGGGATGACCGGCCGGTCGGCTGGTGTTCGGCCGCTTTTGTTATTCGGCCCTGTGGTGGGGGCCCTGTCCTGCCGAGAACCCATCTTCGCACTTGTTGACGGTGGGCGGGACGCGGGGCCCGGGTCCGGGACGGATGATCACCCGTTCCGGATGGTTACTGCTGCGTAGAGATTGGTAGGAGCGGCGCGAAGCACCACGGTGGAAGGGTGAGGGTGGGAGACGGGTGGGAGTGCGGATTTCGTTGAGAGCGAAACCTGCGTGCACGGTGCTGTCGATGCCGACGGGTGAACACGTACGGCCCCGGACGTATGCCCGGGGCCGTACGCACGGAGCATCCTCTAGCCGAGGTCCCCGGCGGCGGTGCGCTCCGCCAGCTTCACCAGCGTGCGGACCGCGGAACCGGTGCCGCCCTTCGGCGTGTAGCCGTACGGCGCGCCCTCGTGGAAGGCCGGACCTGCGATGTCCAGGTGCGCCCAGGTGATGCCCTCGCCCACGAACTCCTGCAGGAACAGACCGGCAACCAGGCCGCCGCCCATCCGCTCACCCATGTTGGCGATGTCGGCGGTCGGGGAGTCCATGCCCTTGCGCAGGTCGGCGGGGAGCGGCATCGGCCAGGAGGCCTCGCCGACCTCCTCGGCGATCTCGTGGATGGACGTACGGAAGGCGTCGTCGTTCGCCATGATGCCGAAGGTGCGGTGGCCCAGGGCCAGGACCATCGCTCCGGTCAGGGTCGCGACGTCGACGATCGCGTCCGGGTTCTCCTCGGAGGCGCGGGTCAGCGCGTCGCCGAGGACGAGCCGGCCCTCGGCGTCCGTGTTCAGCACCTCGACGGTCTTGCCGCTGTACATGCGCAGCACGTCACCCGGGCGGATGGCGTTGCCGGACGGCATGTTCTCGGCGAGCGCCAGCCAGCCGGTGACGTTGACCTGGAGGCCGAGACGGGCGGCCGCGACGACGGCCGCGAACACGGCGGCGGCGCCGCTCATGTCGCACTTCATCGTCTCGTTGTGACCGGCCGGCTTCAGCGAGATGCCGCCCGAGTCGTAGGTGATGCCCTTGCCGACCAGGGCCAGGGTCTTCTCCGCCTTCGGGTGCGTGTAGGCGAGCTTCACCAGGCGGGGGCCGTGGGTCGAGCCCTGGCCGACGCCCAGCAGACCGCCGAAGCCGCCCTTGACGAGCGCCTTCTCGTCGAAGACCTGCACCTTGATGCCGTGCTCCTTGCCGGCGGCCGTGGCCACGGCGGCGAAGGACTCGGGGTACAGGTCGTTCGGCGGGGTGTTGATCAGGTCGCGGGCGCGGTTGATCTCCTCGACGACCGCGGTGGCACGCTCTGCGGCCGCCTTGAACGCCTTGTCGCGCGGCTTGGTGCCGAGCAGGGCGACCTCGGCGAGCGGCAGCTTGGCACCGTTGCCGTTCTTCTTGTCCTTCGGCGCGAGCTTGTTCTCGCCGCCCTGGTACGCGGTGAAGGCGTACGCGCCGAGCAGTGCGCCCTCGGCGATGGCCTCGGCGTCCTCGACGGACGTGATCGGCAGCGCGAAGCCGGCCTTCTTGGAACCGGTCAGCGCACGCGCGGCGGAACCGGCGGCCCGACGCAGTGCCTCGCCGTCGAACGCCGCGTCCTTCTCCGGGACCGGACCGAGTCCGACCGCGATGACGACCGGGACCTTGAGGCCGTCCGGTGCGGGGAGCTTGGTCACTTCGCCCTCGGCACCGGAGGCGCCCAGGGTCTCCAGGACGGTGGCGAGCTTTCCGCCGAACGCCTTGTCCGCGGCCTCGGCGCCCGGTGCGACGACCGGGCCCTTGGCTCCCTTGGCGACGCCGACGACAAGTGCGTCGGCGCGCAGCGTCGCCGCACCGGCAGTGCTGAGAGTGAGAGCAGTCACGGTGGTGAAATCTCGCTTCCGTTGAGTTCGTTGTCGGTCGAGGGGTGGGCCGACCGTGCCCGGCGCATCGTAGACGCCGCCGCAATGTGCCGGGAATGAGCCTACGCGCGCCTTTGCTGCGGGATCACGGCGGCGGGCCGTCTGCGGCCCGTTCCGGCGGCAGGGCTCCGGCCCGGTCGGGGGCCGCGACGGTGCAACCGGCCCGGGAAGTAGGGTCGTTCGGAGGTGCCGGAGCGAGTGGGGGAGAGCGATGCGCGCCCAGCGGGCTGCACGCAGGACGAGACCGAAGTCGGCGCCGGTCGTCGTACTGATCCTGTCGGCGGTGCTGGCCGGCTGCACCTCGGCGCCTCGAACCACCTCCGCGGCGCGCTGGCAGCCGAAGCCGGGTACCGACTGGCAGTGGCAGCTCTCCGGCCGCCTCGACCCCACCGTGGACGTTCCGGTGTACGACATCGACGGCTTCGAGCACGATGCGCAGGCGGTCGCCGATCTGCACCGCCGTGGCCGCAAGGTCATCTGTTACGTGTCCACGGGCGCCTGGGAGGACTTCCGCCCGGACGCCGGGAAGTTCCCCGCCTCGGTCCTCGGGAAGGGCAACGGCTGGCCGGGGGAGCGCTGGCTCGACATCCGCCGCACGGATCTGCTCGGGCCGCTGATGGAGTCCCGGATCGAGATGTGTGCGAAGAAGGGCTTCGACGCGGTCGAGCCCGACAACATGGACGGCTACCGCAACCGCACAGGCTTCCCCCTGACCGATGCCGATCAGCTGCGCTACAACCGCCTCGTCGCCCGCATCGCCCACCGCCACGGACTTGCGGTGGGGCTGAAGAACGACCTGGACCAGATCCCGCAGCTGGAACCGGACTTCGACTTCGCGGTCAACGAACAGTGCGCCCAGTACGACGAGTGCGCCGACCTCACCCCGTTCATCGAGGCGGACAAGGCGGTGTTCCATGTGGAGTACGAGGTGCCGGTGGCACGGTTCTGCCCGGAGTCGACGAGGCTGCGTCTGAGCTCGCTCCGCAAGAAGTACGACCTGGGCACCTGGCGCCGGAGCTGCGCGGCGAGCCCGTCCACGGATTGAGGAGAGGACGGAGACCGGGCCGCCGCGCACCCGCGTCCGCCCAGGTCCTGTCCTGCCGGTCTTCGTGGGCCCGGAACGCCTGGCTTACGGGACAGCCCTTAGCCCAGGGCCAACGCCACCAGCGCCGCCGTCGCCGCCGTCTCCGCGACCGCCCCGAAGACATCGCCGGTCACGCCCCCGAACCGTCGCACGCAGTGCCGCAGCAGCAGCTGCGCGCCCATCAGCCCGGCCACTACGGCAAGGCCGTGGTGCAGCGCGCCGTACCCGCCGAACACTGCCCCCGTCGCCGACCCCGCGGCCACCACCGCGACCGTCACGGCCGCCGCCGCCCCTGTCGGCACCGTTCCCGCCACCGTCGCCCCCAGCCCTTCCGGCCGGGCCGGAGGTACGCCCTGACGGGACGCCAGCGTGAGCGCGAGGCGGGCGGTGACTCCCGCGACGACCGCGGCCACCGCGCCGTGCGCCCAGCCCTCCCCGTACAGCTGATGGAGGACCGCGACCTGGGCCAGGAGGGCGAACAGCAGGGTGATGACACCGAATGGCCCAATGTCCGACTGCTTCATGATGCGCAACGCGTCCGCCGCGGGCTTGCCGCTGCCGAGCCCGTCCGCCGTGTCAGCGAGTCCGTCGAGGTGCAGCCCCCGAGTGAGGACCGCGGGCACCGCGGCGGAGGCGACCGCCGCGAGCAGCGGCCCGGAGCCGAGCAGCAGGAACAGTGCGCCGGGGACCGCCGCGAGCAGCCCCACCACCAGACCGGCGAGCGGGGCGCTCAGCATCCCGGCACGGGCGGCCTCGCGGTCCCAGCGGGTGACGCGGACGGGGAGCACGGTCAGGGTGCCGAAGGCGAAACGTATGCCATGGCTGTTCAGGGAGGTCACGGCGCGCAGGCTAATCCCTCGGCCGGGCCGCTAGATTGGCGGAAACGCTGCAAAGTACCGCAAAAGCGGACCAACGGGAGTGGTGGCATGGGTCACTGGTTCGATCAGAACTTCGTCGAGCCGGGAAAGCTGCCCCTGCTTCTCGCCCTGGCCGCCTTTGTGCTGACCTTCGCCATCACCCGTCTCATCACCCGGATGATCAGGGCCGGAAAGGGGCCGTTCCGCAACATCACGCCCGGCGGGCTGCACGTCCACCACGTGGTGCCCGGTGTGGTGCTGACGGTGGTCGGCGGCTTCGGCGCGGTCTCCAGTGGACGGTACGGCGTCGGGGCGGGCATCTGCGCGGTGATCTTCGGGATGGGCGCGGGTCTGGTGCTGGACGAGTTCGCCCTGATCCTCCATCTCGACGACGTGTACTGGTCTGAACAGGGCCGCCAGAGCGTCGAGGTCGTCGTCCTCACCACGGCACTCGTCCTGCTCCTCCTCGGCGGCTTCTCGCCGCTCGGGGTGAAGGAACTGACCAGCGATCAGCAGCAGGGCCGGCTCGGCATCGTCCTGACCCTGCTGATCAACTTCTGCTTCGTGCTGATCGCCCTGTTCAAGGGCAAGGCGCGGATGGCGGTGATCGGCACCCTGGTGCCGTTCGTCGCCCTGTTCGGGGCGATCCGGCTGGCCCGGCCGACGTCGATGTGGGCGAAGAGGCTCTACCGCAACCGGCACCGCGCCCGTGCCAGGGCGATGCTGCGCGCGTACCACCACGACCGGCGCTGGGTGGGGCCGAGCCGCAGGTTTCAGGACCTCATCGGCGGAGCGCCGGACCGGGACCGGCTTCCCCCGCCCAAGTCCTGATCGCTGCGGGCGGGCAGATGCCGACGCCTGTCGTGCCGGGCGGTGAGACCGCACAGGATCAGCACCGCGGCGATCGCCGCCAGGTGTTCCTTGCCCGCCAGGTTGTTCTTGAAGATCACTTCGATGACCATCACCGCGATCACCACCGCCCCGGTGCGCCACGCCCGGTAGGCATGGCACACATAGACCGCGACCCCGACCACCGCCGCCGACGGTCCGGTGTCGACGACCTTCGCGTCGGTTGCGGGCAGTCCGAACAGCCCGTCGGGCCCGACCGCGACGCCGGTCCGTGCGTACAGTGTCCCGGCCAGCGTGGCGACGTACGCGATGAGCAGCGTGCGCCGTCGTCCGAGACAGATCTCGGCGGCCCCGAACACCACGAGCACCTGCGCCAGCGCACCCCACACCGGCAGATCGAGCGCGGGCACGAACAGCGACAGCGGGGTACGCAGCAGGGCGGTCCACAGCGGTTCCTCGGCCCGCACCGAGCCGAGGAACCGCACCGGACGTAATCCCCACGGCTGGTTCTGCACCACATGGAGCAGCGCCGTCAGGCCGACCGCGCCCAGCGTCATCGGGACCGCGCGCAGCCGGGAACGGGTGAGCCCCCCGTGTACGGTCGAGAACAGCGGCCCCCATTCGCGGCGGGCGGCCTCGGGCAGCGCCGCCATCGGTCTCATCTACGGGTCTCCAGGTGCGAGCGGTGCAGCCACTTGGGCAGCCCGGGCGCCTCCAGGAACCCTTCGGCGCGGCCCGCGGCGATGCCGATGCGCAACAGGTCGGAGCTCTTCTCGAAGAGCATGAAACGCGGCTCCCAGATCGGTCGGTACTTGGCGTTGGCGCGGTAGAGCGACTCGATCTGCCACCAGCGCGAGAAGAAGCTGAGCAATGAGCGCCACAGCCTCAGCACCGGCCCCGCGCCCAGCCGCGATCCCCTCTCGAAGACCGACCGGAACATCGCGAAGTTGAGCGACACCTGTGTGATTCCGATCTCCTTGGCGCGCTGGAGGAGTTCGATGACCATGAACTCCATCAGGCCGTTCTCGGCGTTCCGGTCACGGCGCATCAGGTCCAGCGAGAGACCGTTCGGGCCCCAGGGCACGAAGCTCAGTACGGCACGCAGTTCGCCGGGGCCGCCCGCTCCTTCGCCTTGCTCCTTCTCCGCTGCGTCACGGCATTCGAGCATCACGCACTGGCCGTCCGCCGGATCGCCGAGCCGCCCCAGCGCCATCGAGAAGCCGCGCTCGGTCTCGCCGTCGCGCCAGTCGTCGGCGCGTCGCACCAGTTCGGCCATCTCCTCGTCGGGGATGTCGGAGTGGCGCCGGATGGTCACCTCGTACCCGGCGCGCCTGATCCGGTTGTACGCCTGGCGGACGGTCCGCATCGCCCGCCCTTCGAGGGTGAACTCGGCGGTCTCCACGATCGCCTCGTCGCCGAGCTCCAGCGCGTCGAGCCCGTGCCGGGCGTAGACCGTGCCGCCCTCCTCGCTCACCCCCATCACCGCTGGGATCCAGCCGTGTTCGCGGGCCTCGGCCAGCCATGGTTCGATCGCGCCGGGCCAGGCCTCCAAGTCGCCGATCGGATCACCGGAGGCGAGCGAGACCCCGCCGACCACCCGGTAGGTGACGGCCGCCTTCCCGGTCGGCGACCAGATGACGCTCTTCTCCCGGCGCAGTGCGAAATAGCCGAGCGAGTCGCGTTCGCCGTGTTTTTCGAGGAGGGCGCGGAGCCGGTCCTCGTCCTGCGGGGTGATCGGGTCGACGGCCCGGCGGGAGCGGAACGCCACGTACACGACAGCGATCAGCAGCAGGGTGGAGAGGATGTTGATGACGACATTGGCCCAGCCGGGCACGGTGATGCCGGGGAAGCGGGCTTCGTCGGTCGCGACCGAGACCAGCCGCAGCGCGCCGTAGCGCCAGCGGTCGAGGAAGGCCGACCGGTACTCGTCGTGCGCCGTGTTCGTGACGGTGACCAGCAGGGTGGCGATCAGCGAGGTGACCATCAGCCCGCCGACGGCGACCACGGCCGCCAGCTTCGCGTTGGACCGGTCGCCCTTCGCGTAGAACTCCCGCCGGCCCAGGATCAGTGCCACGACGAAAGCGGCTGTCAGCGCCAGGGAGATCCAGTTCTGCGGGTACTGCCGGATCTCGGGAAAGACGATCACGAAGGCGAAGAGCAGGAGCAGGAGGCCGCTCAGCACCATGTTGACGATCCAGGCGGCGCGCTTGCGCCGTCGCATGGTGATCGCCAGGAAGAGGGCGAC
Organism: Streptomyces sp. NPDC051286; assembly: GCF_044455345.1. Lineage (NCBI taxonomy): Bacteria > Bacillati > Actinomycetota > Actinomycetes > Kitasatosporales > Streptomycetaceae > Streptomyces > Streptomyces sp. NPDC051286. The sequence goes on from NZ_JBITER010000001.1 coordinate 384,331, forward strand.
CACTCCGGAGGAGAAGCCCGCGGTGAGCAGATAGGGCGTGAAGTAGTTCTCGGTGTTGTGCCGACGGAGGTCCTGACCGAGCGTGACCCAGACGGCGCTCAGGAAATTGATGAACGACACGATGCGCAGATACCAGATGGTGAATGCCGCGCTGCGTCGTGAGCGGACGGTGCTTCGCCGGGCGTCCTGGCCGGTCAATCGGACCTCTCCCATAAAAAGCGATCATATGGGGCATTTCGCTCTATGGGGAGGCCTGCTGCGGCCGGTGTCCGGTGGTCGGCGGCCGCAGCGCAGCAGGGTCCGTCAGTCGTCGTCCTCGTCGGTCTTCGAGGCGTCGTCCTCGTCGGCCGACGCACGCTCGGGCAGCTCCGCCGCCAGCGCGGCGGCGGCCTGCACGAGCGGAAGCGCCAGCAGTGCCCCGCTTCCCTCGCCCACGATGACACCGTGGTCCAGCAGCGGGTTGAGAGCCATCCGGTCCAGCGCCTTCGTCTGTGCCGGCTCGCCGCTCACCTGACCGGCCAGCCACCAGTCCGGCGCCCGGAAGGCGGCCCGCTGAGCGACCAGCGCGCACGCCGACGAGACCACGCCGTCCAGGATCACCGGCAGCCTGCGCACCGCGCACTGCAGCAGGAACCCCGTCATCGCCGCCAGGTCCGCGCCGCCGACCGTGGCCAGCAGCTCCAGCTGGTCGCCGAGGACCGGCCGGGCCCGCCGCAACGAGTCCCGGATCGCCGCGCACTTCCGCATCCAGGCGAGATCGTCGATTCCCGCGCCGCCGCGCCCGGTGACCACCGAGGCGTCCGTGCCACACAGGGCCGCGATCAGGGTGGCGGCCGCCGTGGTGCCACCGACGCTCAGATCGCCTAGCACCACCAGATCGGTGCCCGAATCGGCCTCCTCGTCGGCGATCGCGATGCCCAGACGTACCGCCTGCTCGGCCTCCTCGGCCGTCAGCGCGTCCTCGATGTCGATCCGGCCGCTGCCGCGCCGCACCCGGTGACGCACGACCGACTCGGGCAGCAGCTCCGGCTCACAGTCCAGTCCGGCGTCGACGATCCGCACCGGTACGGAGAACTGGCGGGCCAGCACGGCCAGCGGCGTCGCGCCCTCCAGTGTGGCCCGGACGAGCTCGTGGGCGGTCCCGGCCGCGCGGCCGGAGACGCCGAGCTCGGCCACCCCGTGATCACCGGCGAAGAGCACCACACGCGGCTGCTGGATCGGTCTGACCGGCACGGCCTGCTGGGCGGCCGAGAGCCACTCGCCCAGCTCGTCGAGCCGGCCGAGGGCGCCCGGCGGCACAATCTGCCGCTCCCGGCGTTCCTCGGCGTCGCGCCGTACGCCGCCGTCGGGGCGTTCGATCAGGTCGGAGAAGTCGTCCAGATTCACGGGAGTCTGCCTCGCGGGTCGTTACGTGGTGTGGGCCGGTGAGAGCCTGTCGGGTGACCTTCGATCGGAGAGCGGCCACGCCCTGGCACGCGCGCTTCCGGCGTTGCCGAAATGCCCTGGTAGCTCCGCTACAAGGCCATCCCGGCGCCTTGGAATCGCACGCGCCATGCCGCGTCCGCTCTCCGATCGAAGGTCACCCGACAGGCTCTGAGCCCGGCGGCGGGCTCATTGCGGAACAGTACCTGCCATGATTCTGACGCCTCTTCAGTGCGGCGGCCGGCCCTCACGGCCTCCCCCGCGACAGGGAGTGGGCTCCCGGCGTCATGCGGCTTCGCTGGCGGCGTTGTCGTCGGTCACCGACGCTCCGCGTCGACTCCCTCCTCCGCCTTGCCATCGAAGCCGCATGACGCCGCTCGCCGATCCACTCCCTGTCGTGGGGGAGGCCGTCAGGCCCCGAAGCGCAGCAGCGTCATCGCGGGGGTCAGCGTCCGCAGCCCCGGCGTCAGATGCTGGAGCCGGATCAGTTCTCCCATCGCGCCCCGCCCCCGCGGCAGCCCCAGCGCGCGCACCTCCGTGATGTTCGGATGCGCGCTGCGCAGCTTCTTCCGCTCGCCCGGGTTCATCGCCCAGTGCATCGGCGGGACGGTCATGGAGCCGACCTTCGACTTCCCGGCCACCGTCCCCTTCGCCGGCCGGCGCGCCATCGAGTCCAGCACGAGCACCCCGCCCGGCAGCCGTTCGGCGCAGGTCGCCAGGATCTTCCGTACCTCCCAGGGCTGCAGATACATCAGCAGCCCCTGCGTCGTGACGATCACGCCCCGGCCCGCAGGGTCCTCGATCTCGTCCAGCCAGGAGAGATCGGTCGCCGACCGGGAGAGCGTCCGCAGCCGGTCCGAGGAGGGCAGCAGCGCCCGGCGCAACGCTGCCACCTGGGGCAGCTCCACGCTCAGCCAGGTGAGCCGCCCGTTGTCGACCCGCCAGAAGCCGGTCTCCAGACCGTCGCCGAGCGCGACGACGGTGGCCTCCGGATGTCCGCGCAGATAGCCCTGCACCGTCAGGTCGAAGCAGCGTGAGCGCAGCGCCTGCGCCTGCGAGTGGAAGGCGTTCGGCCGCCCGAAACGCTCCTCGAAGGGGTAGTCGAGGTCCGCCATGAGCTGCAGCGCCATCGGATCGTCGATGACGGGATAGAGCTGACCCGCCTCGTACGCCCGGTTGTAGAGCGTCCAGAGCAGGGTCTCCGGAACGCCTTCCAGCATCGGCCTCACTCGTGCCATGTCCGCTCCCTTCCTGCCGCTGACCCTGGTGCGATGCGGGTCAGCCGCGCAGCCTCAGCGCCTGACCGGCCACCACCAGCAGCACGTGCTCGCACTCGTCGGCGAACGCGGCGTTGAGCCGCCCCAGCTCGTCCCGGAACCGCCGGCCGGCGGCTGTCGCGGGCACCACGCCCGAGCCGACCTCATTGGTCACGGCGACGACCGTGCGCCGCGTTCCGCGCACCGCGCCGACCAGTTCGGTGATCCGCTCCCGCAGCGCACGCTCACCGCCGTCCGCCCACGCCTCGTCGTCCCAGGCGTTCACCCGGTCCATCGCGTCCGTCAGCCACAGCGACAGGCAGTCGATCAGCAGTGGCGGCCCGTCGGACTCCAGCAGGTCCACCAGCTCACAGGTCTCCTCGGTGCGCCAGGCGGCCGGTCTGCGCTCCCGGTGCAGCCCGACCCGGGCCATCCACTCCGGGTCGCCTTCGCGGCCGCCGCCGGTCGCCACGTACACCACCTCGGGGAAGGTCTCCAGCCGCCGTTCGGCCTCCACCGACTTACCGGACCGCGCCCCGCCCGTCACCAGCGTCCGCCGCGGGATATCCGGTACGGCGTGGTACTGGCCGACCACCAGTGTCGTCCCGTCCGGCACGGTCCGGGCGCCGGCCGCCGCGAGCCGCCGGTCCAGCTCGGGGCCGGTGGGTGCGTCATGGTCCAGGTGAACGGCGATGACCTCGGTGGCCGGCCCGATCGCTTCGACGGCCCGCAGCCTGGCCACGGCGTCCGGGCGTCCGGTCACATCACCGACCACCATGTCGTACGGCTCCGCCACCCGGTCCGTGAGACCGGCGGGGGCCGCCCCCGGCGGCATGTACAGCAGCCGCACGCCCTCCGGGGACGTCACCTCGTACCCGGTCCCCGGCGAGTCCATCGGCACCGCCCGGATCCGGTGCCCGCTGATCAGCGTCAGCACCTGCCCGTCCGGCACCCGTCCGGCCGGGGGCAGCCCGGCGGGCAGCTCCACGGCGGGCCCGTCGTGCGGATGGGTGAGCAGCACCTGCCGTACGCCGGTCAGGGAATGACCCGCGCGTGCGGCAGCGAACACGGCCCCCGGGGTGAGATCGAGCAGCAGCGCGTCGTCGACCAGCAGTGCGGTCGCGGCGCGCGCCCACCCCCCGCGGGCGGTGGCGCAGGCGGCGCACGGACAGTCGGGGCGCGGCAGCCCGTCGGGGGCTCCGGTGCCGAGCAGTGTCAGTTCCACGCTCCGATCCTCCCGCGTCCCCGCACCGGCTGCGCGACCAACCCCGTGGATCTCGGTCCGAAAGGCCCCAGGCACTAGGCTGCGGGCAGCAACGCGACCCAGGAGGCGGACATGGCGTGGACGTGGCGGTTCGAGAAGTCCGACGGTACGGAGACGGAGCCGGCCCTGCAGCCGGAGGAATTCACGACCCAGGGCGATGCGGAGACATGGATCGGTGAGTTCTGGAAGGAACTCCTGGACGGCGGGGCGGACCAGGTGACCCTCTTCGAGGACGCGACGAAGATCTACGGCCCGATGAGTCTCCAGGCCGACCAGGGCTGACCACCGGTACGGCGCACGAGCGCCCCGGGCGCCGTTCCTCGGCATCCGGGGCGCTCGCACAGGAGCGGTCAGATCTCGCCCAGCGTGACGACCGCAGTCCTTTCCACACCGTTGCGCAGATATGTCACCTTGACCTTCTGGCCCGGCTTGTCGTTGGCCAGAGTCTCGGCCAGCTCCGTCATCGTCGTGACCCGTGTGTCGCCGATCTTCGTGATGATGTCGCCGGCCCGCAGTCCGGCCTTGTCCGCGCCGCCGCCCGCCGTGACGGTGACCACCGCGATTCCGAACGGCTGGTAATTGTCGTCGACGACCGTGCGGCCGGTGATGTTCAGCGCCGCGCGGCCCGAGTCGGTGACCTTGCCGCTCTTGATGATCTGGTCGGCCACCGTCTTCACCATCGAGGCGGGGATCGCGAACCCTATACCCGGTGCCGCGCCGTTCATCTGCGGATCCGCCGCCGCCAGCGTCGGAATGCCGATCACCTCACTGTTCAGGTTCACCAGCGCACCGCCGCTGTTGCCGGGGTTGATCGCCGCCGAGGTCTGCACCATGTTCGCTATGGTCGCCCCGGTGCCACCCTCCGTCCGGCTCTCGCTGACGGTCCGGCCGACCGCCGACACGATGCCCTGCGTGACGCTGCTGGACAGTCCGAGCGGCGAACCCATCGCCAGCACTATCTGGCCGACCTCGACCTTGTTCGAGTCGCCGAACTTCGCCGGCTTCAGCCCGCTCGGTACGTTGTCGAGCTTGATGACGGCCAGGTCCTGCTCCGGATAGGTGGCGACCAGCGAGGCGCCCAGCACCTTCTCGCCGGTGGCGACGGTGACCTTGAACCTCTTCTCCGGGCCGACCACATGGGCGTTGGTGACGATGTGGCCCTTGTTGTCGTAGACGACGCCGGATCCGAGGCTGTTGGCGGCTTGGATCTGCACCACGGAGGGCAGCACATTCCTGATGACGGCCTCATACTCGGCCTGCAGGTCACCTGCGGCCTGGGAAGTCGTCTGCGGCGAGGCCGACTGCGTGGCAGTGGCGCCGGCCGAGTCCGAGTCGGAGCAGCCGGACACCAGGGCCATGGCACAGACACCTGCGGTCAGAGGCAGCAGTAGCCGGTACAGACGGCGGCGCGAGTGGGAAGCATCCATGTCTGAATCATTGGCTTTTAACCCCATTGGCGGCCTGTTGGGTTCGGCTGATCGGGTGACGCCCGCTCCTCGTCCATCCCTCAACCATCCCCAGGGATTTCGGGCGGGTCATGCCCGCGGTCGCGGCGCCCGGCACGGCACCTCGCGGCGCTGCCGGTACGTCGGAACAGTTCGCCACCTGGACGCTCCGGCGCCTTGCGGTGCACCGCACCGGGCGTCGCGAACCGTCCGGCGTTCGTCCGGACGGTCCTTCAGCGCCCTCCTAGCCGCGCACCCCGCACAGATGCAGCAGTGCGGCAACCCGGCGGTACGGGTCCGTCCGTCCGGCCCGGTCCTCCGCGGCCAGCAGCCGGTCGAGTTCCGCGGCGGCCGGCAGCTCGACGTCATCGCTCACCTGGTCCGTGAAGATCCGCACCCCGTACCAGGCGTGCAGCGGCGCGGCGATCCCGGCGAGCGTGGCCGTGAGGGCGTCCAGCCGGTCGGCGCGGACCGCCAGGCCCAGCTGGTTGGTGTACGTATCCGTGTCGAACGCGGCCAGTGCCGTGTCCCAGTCCCCGGCGGTGCCGGGCCGCATCGCCAGCGCGTCGCCGTTCCGTACGAGCAGCGAGAGCAGCCCGCCGGGCGCCAGCATCCGGGCCAGCCCCGCCAGCAGCGCGTCCGGTTCCCGGGCGTACATCAGTACGCCGTGACAGAGCACCACGTCGAAGCTGCCCGGCAGGAAGTGCACGCCCGTGTCCAGGCCGTCGCCCTCGATCAGCCGGACCCGCTCCCGGATGCCCGCGGGCTCGTCCCCGAGCGCCCCGCGGGCGGCCCTCAGCATCTCGGCGTCGGACTCCAGGCCGGTCACCGTGTGGCCGGCCCGGGCCAGCCGCAGCGCCTGCGTGCCCTGTCCCATGCCGACATCGAGGACCCGCAGCCGCTGGCCGACCGGGAAGCGCGCGGCAATCTGCTCGTCGAGCTGCCGGGCGACGAGCTCCTGGCGGACGGTGTTGCGCAGCCCTCCGAGCCACGCCGAAGAGGCCCTGGTGAACCCGGAGTCCTTGGAGGGGGCACCGTCCGGCAGGCCTGCGGACGGACCGCCGACCGAGCCGGAAAGCTCCGTACTCAGGGTCGCTCTCCGCGCTTGACCTGCGGCTTTGGTAGACGGAGCCGACGCATCTGAAGCGTACGCATCAGGCCGTAGGCGACCGCGCCGCGCTTCGGCGTATCGGGGAAGCGCGCGTTCAGCTGCTTCTTCAGCCGGAACGCGAGACCGATCGAGTCGATGACGATCAGCACGATCACGGCGAGCCAGAGCAGCAGCGAGATGTTCTGGATGTTCCGCACCTGGATCACGCTGAGGATCAGGATGATCACTGCGAGCGGCAGGAAGAACTCCGCGATGCAGAAACGCGAGTCCACGAAGTCGCGGACGAAGCGCCGCACCGGACCCTTGTCACGGGCCGGCAGGTAGCGCTCGTCGCCACTGGCGAGCGCCTCGCGCTGCTTGGCCAGGTCCACCCGGCGCGCTTCGCGCTGGCGCTTCATGGCCTCCTTGCGGTCGAGCGGCGCGCCACTGGAGGCACGACGGCGCTGCGACTGGGCCTCGCTGCGCTTGGGGGTGGGGCGACCTTTGGGGGCCTGCGGGTCGCGGGGCTGCGTGGAGAGGTCCGCCGTCACCTTGGTGGCGGGGGCCTTCTCATCCTTCGAACGGCTACGGAACACAAAACCCAAGGGTACGGGGTCGGCCGCGACGACCCCAGCCCGGTCGGGAACGATCCGGCAACGGCCTTCGTCCTCCCAGGTGTCCGCAGCGGGACAGAACGGACGTTGCCACCGGTTTCCCTGAGGGCCGCCTACTCCCTGGGCCGGAGCGGTATCCGGGGGCAGTCGTCCTTGGGGAGGACCACATCCGTGCTCGAACAGTGCGGTAATAGAGACAGGGCCCGTACTGTGGGTTCTGTTGGAGTGCTGGAGCCCAGTCCGTCAGAAGGGGGCGCGCGAAGCCCATGAGCGGTGTCATGAAGCGTATGGGGATGATCTTCCGCGCGAAGGCAAACAAGGCCCTTGACCGGGCCGAGGATCCGCGCGAGACCCTCGATTACTCGTACCAGAAGCAGCTGGAGCTGCTTCAGAAGGTGCGCCGCGGTGTCGCCGATGTGGCGACCTCGCGCAAGCGCCTGGAGCTGCAGCTGAACCAGCTGCAGGGCCAGACGTCCAAGCTGGAGGACCAGGGCCGCAAGGCGCTCGCGCTCGGGCGCGAGGACCTGGCCCGGGAGGCGCTGTCCCGGCGCGCCGCACTCCAGCAACAGGTCACCGACCTGGAGACGCAGCACACGACGCTGCAGGGTGAGGAGGAGAAGCTCACTCTCGCGGCCCAGCGGCTGCAGGCCAAGGTCGACGCCTTCCGTACGAAGAAGGAGACCATCAAGGCCACCTACACCGCCGCCCAGGCGCAGACCCGGATCGGCGAGGCGTTCTCCGGGATCTCCGAGGAGATGGGCGACGTCGGCCTGGCGATCCAGCGGGCCGAGGACAAGACCCAGCAGCTGCAGGCACGCGCCGGTGCGATCGACGAGCTGCTCGCCTCCGGCGCTCTGGACGACCCGACCGGGACGGCGAAGGACGACATCGCCGCCGAGCTGGACCGGATCTCCGGTGGTACGGATGTGGAGCTGGAGCTGCAGCGCATGAAGGCCGAACTGGCCGGCGGCTCCACCCCGCCACAGGCCATCGAGGGCGGCCCGCAGGACGCCGCCCAGCAGCAGTCCTCGCAGTCCCCGCACAGGTTCGACAAGCAGTAAGGCGGACGTCATGATCGTTCGGATCATGGGGGAGGGCCAGGTAGCCCTGGCCGACAGCCACTTCGCTGAGCTCAACAAGCTCGACGACGAGCTGCTCGCCGAGATGGAGAGCGGCGACGGCCCCGGCTTCCGCGCCACGCTCCAGGCGCTCCTCGCCAGGGTGCGCGAGCTCGGCACACCTCTGCCGGACGACTCCCTGGAGCCGTCCGAACTGATCCTGCCGTCTCCCGACGCCACCCTCGAAGAGGTACGCGACATGCTCCGCGACGGCGGCCTGATCCCCGGCTGACGCCGGTCGCTCCAGCACCCGCACGCACTGTGCCCCGTGTCCGGTCCGCCGGCCGCGGGGCACGGTTCTGCCGGGACTTTTCGCGCTCTGCGTGCGGTTCCGGCCGCAGGCGGACCGTATCCGTGCGCGACACGCCGTACCGTAGCTTGACGTGACCACCCTCGGAACCGGGTTGCTGCGCGTCCGGCGCTGGCTGCGCGACCATCCCCTCGCGTTCGACGGGGCGCTCGCCGTGGCCGTACTCGCCGCGATGATCGCCGGATCGTTCACCGACCCGAACGCGCCGAACGGGCCCAGCTTCGGCACCCGCACGCCCGAGGCGGGCAGCGTGGTCCTGATGGTGCTCGCCGCCGCCGTGCTCGCCCTGCGGCGTCGCAACCCGATGGCGGTGCTGGCCGCCACCGGCGGGCTGTCCATCGTCGAGTTCGTGCTGGTGGACCCGCCCGCCCCAGTGGTCATGAGCGCGGTCGTCGCGCTCTACACGGTCGCCGCGTCCACCGACCGGCCCACCACCTGGCGGGTCGGCCTGCTGACCATGGCCGTGCTGACGGCGTCCGCGATGGTCTTCGGGGCATCCCCCTGGTACAACCAGCAGAACCTCGGGGTCTTCGCCTGGACCGGCATGGCCGGCGCCGCCGGGGACGCCATCCGCTCCCGGCGGGCGTTCGTCGACGCGATCAGGGAACGCGCCGAACGGGCCGAACGCACCCGCGAGGAGGAGGCCCGGCGGCGGGTCGCCGAGGAACGGCTGCGGATCGCCCGCGATCTCCACGACGTCGTCGCTCACCACATCGCCCTGGTCAATGTGCAGGCCGGGGTCGCCGCCCACGTCATGGACAAGCGCCCCGACCAGGCAAAAGAGGCGCTCGCCCACGTCCGGGAAGCCAGCCGTTCCGCACTGGGCGAACTCCGCGCCACGGTCGGGCTGCTGCGCCAGTCCGGCGACCCGGAGGCGCCGACCGAACCGGCACCAGGTCTCGCGGTCCTCGACGAACTCGTGGAGACGGTCCGGCGCGCCGGACTCCCGGTCGAGGTGGCCTGCGTCGACCGCAGGCCCCCGCTGCCCGCGGCCGTCGACCTGGCCGCGTACCGGGTGATCCAGGAGGCGCTGACCAATGTGCGCAAGCACGCGGGCCCCGGGGCGAAGGCCGAGATCAGTGTCGTACAGGTCGGGGCGACGGCCGAGGTCACAGTCCTCGACAACGGCACGGGCAGCCCCGAGGCCCCGGGCGTCGCAGCCGACGGCGGCGGCCACGGACTGCTCGGTATGCGCGAGCGCGTCACCGCCCTGGGGGGCATCCTCACGGCCGGGCCCCGCTACGGCGGCGGATTCAGGGTTCATGCGATCCTGCCGGTCAGGGCCCGCACGGGAGAGCCGGGGACGCCGGGCATGGCGGGCCGGACGGGGGAAGGCGCATGACACCAGCACCCATCAGGGTTCTGCTCGTCGACGACCAGGCGCTGCTGCGCAGCGCGTTCCGGGTGCTGGTCGACTCGGAGCCCGACATGCAGGTCGTAGGCGAGGCGGCCGACGGCGCGGAGGCCGTGGCGCTGACCTGCTCGGCGCGCCCCGATGTGGTGTTGATGGACATTCGGATGCCCGGCACGGACGGACTGGCCGCGACCCGGATGATCAGCGCCGACCCCGAGCTGGCGGACGTACGGGTCGTCATGCTCACCACCTTCGAGGTGGACGAATATGTGGTGCAGTCGCTGAGGGCCGGTGCCTCAGGCTTCCTCGGCAAGGGCGCCGAACCGGACGAACTGCTCAATGCCATCCGTATCGCCGCGGGTGGTGAGGCGCTCCTCTCGCCGGCCGCCACCAAGGGACTGATCGCCACCTTCCTTGCGCAGGGCGGCAGTTCGGGTGGTGAGGGGCCGAGCGCCGCGGAGTACTCCGAGCGGCTCGATGCGCTCACCGGCCGCGAACGAGAGGTACTGGTCCTCGTCGGGGGCGGGCACTCCAACGACGAGATCGCCGAGCGCCTCGCCGTCAGCCCACTCACCGTCAAGACCCATGTGAACCGGGCCATGGCGAAACTGGGTGCCCGCGACCGGGCTCAATTGGTGGTTTTTGCGTACGAATCGGGCCTGGTGCGCCCACGGGTGGAATGAAGGGTGGAAGCGGCGTACTCCACCTGCGGTATGCGCCACATAAGAAAATGACCCTGTGGTCGACGATTCTGCCCCTGTGGATGAGCGATGGTGTAGCTGGGCCGGGTCTGTCCCCGAGTCACCCGCCCACCTGCCGCGTAAGCCACAGAAGAGAGACCCACCCATGTCCTGGCTGTCCAGATTCAGCCTCGCGCAAAGGGCCCTGATCGGGCTGATCTCGATCGTCGCGCTCGTCTTCGGAGCGATCGCGATCCCGCAGCTCAAGCAGCAGTTGCTGCCCACCATCGAACTCCCGATGGTCTCGGTGCTCGCCCCCTACCAGGGTGCGTCCCCCGATGTGGTCGAGAAGCAGGTCGTCGAACCGCTCGAGAAGTCCATCAAGGCCGTCGACGGCGTCACCGGCGTCACCTCGACCGCCAGCGAGGGCAACGCCGTCATCATGGCGACCTTCGACTTCGGCGACGAAGGCACCAAGCAGCTGGTCGCCGACATCCAGCAGGCGGTCAACCGCGCCCGCGTCCAGCTGCCCGACGACGTCGACCCGCAGGTCATCGCCGGTTCGACGGACGACATCCCGACCGTCGTCCTCGCCGTCACCTCCGACAAGGACCAGCAGGCGCTCGCCGACCAGCTGGACCGCACCGTCGTCCCCGCTCTGGAGGACATCGACGGTGTCGGCCAGGTCACCGTCGACGGTGTCCAAGACCTCCAGGTCTCCATCACCCCGGACGACAAGGAGCTCGCGGCCGCCGGTCTGAACGCCGGATCCCTTGCCCAGGCCCTCCAGGCGGGCGGCGCCACGGTCCCGGCCGGATCGTTCTCGGAACAGGGCAAGAGCCGCACCGTCCAGGTCGGCGGGGCCTTCACCTCCCTGAAGCAGATCGAGGACCTGCGGGTCACCGGTCAGGACCCGGCCACCGGCAAGCCCGGCAAGCCGGTCCGCATCGGTGACATCGCCACGGTGAAGCAGGAGCCGTCCACCGCGGTCTCCATCACTCGCACCAACGGCAAGCCGAGCCTCGCCGTGATGGCCACGATGGACAAGGACGGCAGCGCCGTCGCTATTTCGAACGCCGTCAAGGACAAGCTCCCGGACCTCCGCAAGGACCTCGGCGCCGGCGCCGAACTGACCGTCGTCTCCGACCAGGGCCCCGCCGTCTCCAAGGCGATCTCCGGTCTGACCACCGAGGGCGCGCTCGGCCTGCTCTTCGCGGTCATCGTGATCCTGGTCTTCCTCGCGTCGCTCCGCTCGACGCTGGTCACCGCGGTCTCCATCCCGCTCTCCGTGGTTCTCGCGCTGATCGTGCTCTGGACCCGCGACCTGTCGCTCAACATGCTCACGCTCGGCGCGCTGACCATCGCGATCGGCCGCGTCGTCGACGACTCGATCGTGGTCCTGGAGAACATCAAGCGTCACCTCGGCTACGGCGAGGAGCGGCAGTCGGCGATCATCACCGCGGTCAAGGAAGTGGCCGGCGCGGTCACCTCCTCGACCCTCACCACGGTCGCGGTCTTCCTTCCGATCGGTCTGGTCGGCGGCATGGTCGGCGAGCTGTTCGGCTCGTTCTCCCTGACCGTCACCGCGGCCCTGCTCGCCTCCCTGCTGGTCTCGCTGACCGTGGTCCCCGTCCTGTCCTACTGGTTCCTGCGCGCCCCCAAGGGCAGCACGGAGAACCCGGACGAGGCCCGTCGCAAGGCCGAGGAGAAGGAAGCCCGCAGCAGGCTCCAGCGGCTGTACGTCCCGGTGCTGCGCTTCGCGACCCGGCGCCGCATCACCAGCATCGCCATCGCCATCGCCGTGTTCGTCGGCACCTTCGGCATGGCGCCGCTGCTCAAGACCAACTTCTTCGACCAGGGCGAGCAGGAAGTCCTCTCCATCAAGCAGGAGCTGGCCCCCGGCACCAGCCTGGCGGCCGCCGACGAGGCGGCCAAGAAGGTCGAGAAGCTCCTCGACGAGGACAAGGGCGTCAAGGACTACCAGGTCACCGTCGGTTCCTCCGGCTTCATGGCGGCCTTCGGCGGCGGTACGGGCGCCAACCAGGCCTCCTACCAGGTCACCCTGAAGGACTCGGCCGACTTCGACGCCACCCAGAAGCGCATCGACAAGGGCCTCGGCAAGCTCGACGGCATCGGTGACACCACCATCGCCGCGGGCGACGGTTTCGGCAGCCAGGACCTCAGCGTCGTGGTCAAGTCCGCGGACGCCACGACCCTGAAGAAGGCCTCCGAGGAGGTACGGGCGAAGGTCGCCGAGCTGAAGGACGTCACCGACGTCCAGAGCGACCTGGCGCAGAGCATTCCGCGCATCTCGGTGACGGCCAACTCCAAGGCCGCTGCCGCCGGATTCAACCAGGCCACCCTCGGCGCGGCCGTCGCCGGAGCGGTGCGCGGTACCCCGGCCGGCAAGGCGATCATGGACGACACCGAGCGCGACGTCGTCATCAAGTCCGCCCACCCGGCCACCACGATGGAGGAGCTGAAGAAGCTTCCCCTCGGCACGGTCGAGCTCGGCCGGATCGCCGATGTGAAGCTGGTCCCCGGACCGGTCTCCATGACGAGGATCGACGGCCAGCGCGCCGCCACGATCACCGCCAGGCCCACCGGTGACAACACCGGCGCGGTGAGCGCCTCGCTCCAGTCGAAGATCAACGCGCTGGACCTGCCGGACGGCGCCACCGCCACCATCGGCGGGGTCTCCCAGGACCAGAGCGACGCGTTCGTGAAGCTCGGCCTGGCCATGCTCGCGGCCATCGCGATCGTCTTCATGCTGCTGGTCGCGACCTTCCGGTCCCTGGTCCAGCCGCTGATCCTGCTGGTCTCCATCCCGTTCGCGGCCACCGGCGCCATCGGTCTCCTCGTCGTCACCGGCACCCCGATGGGCGTCGCGGCGATGATCGGCATGCTGATGCTGATCGGCATCGTGGTGACCAACGCGATCGTGCTGATCGACCTGATCAACCAGTACCGGACGCAGGGCATGGGCGTCGTCGAAGCAGTCATCGAGGGCGGCCGCCACCGCCTCCGCCCGATCCTGATGACGGCACTCGCGACGATCTTCGCCCTGCTCCCGATGGCGCTCGGCGTCACCGGCGAGGGCGGCTTCATCTCGCAGCCCCTCGCGGTCGTGGTGATCGGCGGCCTGGTCACGTCGACGCTGCTGACGCTGCTGCTGGTGCCGACGCTCTACGCGATGGTGGAGCTCCGCAAGGAGCGCCGCGCGACGAAGAAGGCCATCAAGCGCGCGAAGAAGGCGGGCGTTCCGGCCCCGTTGGAGGAGACCACCTCCGAGGAGCCGGAGCCTGCGAAGGCCTGACGTCCGGCACACACGAAGACCCCGGCACCGGTGAACGGTGCCGGGGTCTTCCTGTGCCGGCCTGCCGGGCCCGTACGGGCGGCCTCGGCCCCCAGGCGGGGGCGGAGGCCCGGGAGACCCTGTCGTCCCTACGGGATCGCCAGCATCCGCTCCAGCGCGAGCTTCGCGTACTTCTCCGTCTCGGGGTCGACCTCGATCCGGTTGACCAGGTTCCCCTCGGCCAGCGACTCCAGCGCCCACACCAGGTGCGGCAGGTCGATCCGGTTCATCGTTGAACAGAAGCAGACCGTCTTGTCGAGGAAGACGACCTCCTTGTCCTCCGCGGCGAACCGGTTGGCCAGGCGGCGCACGAGGTTCAGCTCGGTGCCGATCGCCCACTTCGAGCCGGCCGGGGCCGCCTCCAGGGCCTTGATGATGTACTCCGTCGAGCCGACGTAGTCCGCCGCGGCCACGACCTCGTGCTTGCACTCGGGGTGCACCAGCACATTGACGCCCGGGATGCGCTCGCGCACATCGTTGACGGAGTCCACCGAGAAGCGCCCGTGCACCGAGCAGTGCCCGCGCCACAGGATCATCTTCGCGTTCCGCAGCTCCTCGGCGGTGAGGCCGCCGTTCGGCTTGTGCGGGTTGTAGAGGACGCAGTCCTCCAGCGTCATCCCCAGGTCGCGGACCGCGGTGTTCCGGCCCAGGTGCTGGTCGGGGAGGAAGAGGACCTTGCCCGCCGAGGGCTCCCTCTGCTCGAAGGCCCACTCCAGGGCGCGCTTCGCATTGGACGAGGTGCAGATCGTGCCGCCGTGCCTGCCGGTGAAGGCCTTGATGTCGGCGGAGGAGTTCATGTATGAGACGGGTACGACCTGCTCGGCGACCCCGGCCTCGGTCAGTACGTCCCAGCACTCGGCGACCTGCTCGGCGGTGGCCATGTCGGCCATCGAGCAGCCTGCGGCCAGGTCCGGCAGCACGACCTTCTGTTCGTCGGTGGTCAGGATGTCCGCGGACTCCGCCATGAAGTGAACACCGCAGAAGACGATGTACTCGGCTTCCGGCCGGGCGGCCGCGTCACGGGCGAGCTTGAACGAGTCGCCGGTGACGTCCGCGAACTGGATGACCTCGTCGCGCTGGTAGTGGTGGCCGAGAACGAAGACCTTGTCCCCGAGCTTCTCCTTGGCCGCGCGGGCGCGCTCCACCAGGTCCGGGTCGGACGGGGAGGGCAGATCGCCGGGGCACTCGACGCCACGCTCACTCTTCGGGTCGGCCTCGCGGCCGAGCAGCAGCAGGGCGAGGGGCGTCGGCTGGACATCGAGGTCCTGGACGGGGTGGGCCGTGGTCACGTCACGCACCCTTTCTTCTCTGCAGATAAGCCTTTTCGTCTAATTGACGTTATCGATCATATCCGGTTCACGTCACTTTGACGATGCCGATAGCGTCTATGTGACGCATTCCCTCTTGAGCTGATCGGGGGCCGTTCCGCAGTCGCGAGAGGCATCGTTGCCCCGCCCGGCACCTCTTCGCCCCGCCCGGCACCTCTTCCCGGAGGCGTGTGCGAGCATGAAAGGAACAGGCAAGCGCTCGGCCCGGAATGAATCCGCGGTCCCGACGGTTGCAACGTCGGCAAGCAGTCCGCACAACCCGGGAGAGAAGCAGATGTCCGTATCGGACGAGACCACCACCGTGAGCGACGGCATCCTCCTGTCCGACGCCGCCGCAGCCAAGGTCAAGAGCCTGCTGGAGCAGGAAGGCCGTGACGACCTGGCGCTCCGCGTCGCCGTCCAGCCCGGCGGCTGCTCGGGCCTGCGCTACCAGCTCTTCTTCGACGAGCGTTCGCTCGACGGCGATGTCGTGAAGGACTTCGACGGCGTCAAGGTCGTCACCGACCGGATGAGTGCTCCGTACCTGGGTGGTGCCTCGATCGACTTCGTCGACACCATCGAGAAGCAGGGCTTCACGATCGACAACCCGAACGCCACGGGCTCCTGCGCCTGCGGTGACTCCTTCAGCTGAGTCGCGAAGGCGGTATCGGGCAGCAGTGCCTGACGAAGGCGGCGGCCCCCGGATTCCGGGGGCCGCCGCCTTCGCTCGTGCCAGACATCTGTCAGGCGACTGTCACCGACGCGTACATCTGGTGCCGTGATCGGCAGTGTGCCCCGCCGCAAAGCTGGCACTAGCCGCGCGGCACCGTGCCGCCCGCCGCGTCGAGCACCTTCCGGTCACCCAGCGGGGCGTCCAGCGTCACCGTCCGCGTCAGCTCCTTGGCGATCATGATGCAGACCTTCTTCGGGTCCGGGATCGACTCGGTGATCGTCACCCGGACCGCGTCCGCGCTCTCGGTCGCGCTCGCCGCGTAGGTACTGCACACCCCGCCCCAGAACGTCACCCTCAGCGTCCGGTCGTCCGCGGTGTACGAGTTCAGCTGGTGCGTGGACCGGGACGCGTCCCCCGTACCCGGATCCTGCCCCGGTTCCTTCGAGGGCTTCACCAGCGAGTCCGGGTCCACCGCGACCTGTGCCACCGTGTTGCCCGTCCCGCCCGCCGCCGGCCGCACCGAGAAGAGCCATGACGGTACGAGCGTCTGCTCGCCGTCCACGTACCGCATCGCAAGGCCGAAAACCGCTTTGTCGACCACTGCGGTCGTCGTCTCCCGCTCCGCTCCGGTCCGTGCCCCGCAGCTGACAGCCGACGACTTCGGTTCTCCCTCCTCCAGTGGTACGGAGGTGGCGCACCCGCCGACGTCGCCCCGCGAAGCGGCCGCGCGGCCGGCCTTGTTCAGTTGCTTCAGCGCATCGTCCGCGCTGATCACCGGATACTCCGCACCTTTCTCCAGGCTCTTCAACTGCCCGCTGCCGCCGACCACTTGACGGTCCGGCCCCACCTGGATCCCGGTCGCCCAGCCGTACGTGGGCAGCCCGCCCACCACCGGGTTCGCGTTCACCACCCTTACCGAGCCCATGAGTTGGGACGCGTCGAGGGCGGCACCGTCCTGCCCAGCCGCCTTCAGCACGGGCACGGCGGCGGCCTTGGCAGCGTTCTCGCTCACCGGCGATCCCGTGCCGCCCGGCGCCGCGTCCTTGCCCCCACACGCCGTCGTGCTCCGGCAGTTGTCCGTTCCGCCGGAGCCGAAGCGGGCGAACGACCAGGTGCCCGGCGCCTGCTTGTCCACACGCAGGATCGGACCCGAGCCGTCCCCGTCGGACCCCACCTTCCAGGCCGCGCCCTCGGCCCGCGGAGTGCCCTCCAGGCCCAGAACCTTCGCCAGCCGGGTCACCTCCGCCGCGGAGACGGTGCCCTTCGCGCGGTGGACGGCGGCCTTGGCCGGGCCGTCGGGCAGCCTGCCGGACGCGCGGTAGACCACGCCGTCACCGCTGGGGTCGGGCTCGCCCGGGGCGATACCCACCGGGGGTGCCGTCGGGCTCGACGCACCCTCGTCGAGCGCGAGCAGGGGAGGCGTGCGGTCACTGCTGCCCGCGCGGCTGCTGCCGCCGCCGTCCGCGGCAGCCCAGTACGCGCTGCCGCCCCCGGCGAGCAGCACCGCTGCCGCCACCGAGGCCACGGCCAGCGGCGACCGCCGCCGGGGGGCAGTCACGTCATTGTCGGGTCGCTCGGTGCTCACCGGGTCGCTCCTTCGACTGCGTTGCCGTCACCATGACCGTCGCACGGCCATCGCCTGTCCCGCGAGTGCGGACAGGGGTGGGACGGAGCAGGGGGGCACCCGGTTCCCCGAGAGTGCCGGAAGCGAGCGGTTGCGGCCGTCAGTCGCCGTACTCGGACATCGCGTCGATCAGCCGTGCGGATGCGTCCGGAACGGTGACACCATGAATCAGGGACGGCGCGACAGGGGCGGGGGCAGCCTTGGCGGGTACGACCCAGTGCGGAGCCATCCGTGCGCAGTCACCGCGCAGCTCGGCCAGGCTGATCTCGGACTCACGCGGGGCGATGTTGTTCGGCATGTCCGCACCGTAGGCACCGCAAGCCTCAGGATAAAAGACCTACTATCGGGTAGTTTTTCCCCTTCAGGGCGAGTGCGGCGAACGGGTAGCGTGAACTGTCACGCCGTCCCGGGAACACAGACAGCTGTTCCCCCCGACCCCTGCAGGAGCAGTCTTCCCGTGCGCATCGCAGTCACTGGCTCCATCGCCACCGATCACCTCATGACCTTCCC
Organism: Streptomyces sp. NPDC051286; assembly: GCF_044455345.1. NCBI lineage: Bacteria > Bacillati > Actinomycetota > Actinomycetes > Kitasatosporales > Streptomycetaceae > Streptomyces > Streptomyces sp. NPDC051286. The sequence continues at coordinate 402,353 of NZ_JBITER010000001.1, forward strand.
CGGCCGTTTCGCCGACCAGCTGGTCGCCGATCAGCTGCACACGGTCTCGCTCTCCTTCCTGGTCGACAACCTCGATGTGCGCCGGGGCGGTGTCGCCGCCAACATCTGCTTCGGCATGGGCCTGCTCGGTACCGGCCCGATCCTGGTCGGCGCCGCGGGCTCCGACTTCGACGAGTACCGTGCCTGGCTCGACCGGCACGGCGTCGACACCGGCTCGGTGCGGATCTCCGAGGTCCTGCACACCGCCCGTTTCGTCTGCACGACGGACGCCGACCACAACCAGATCGGCTCCTTCTACACGGGTGCGATGAGCGAGGCCCGGCTGATCGAGCTGAAGGCCGTCGCCGACCGCGTCGGCGGTCTCGACCTCGTCTCGATCGGCGCCGACGACCCGGAGGCGATGCTCCGCCACACCGAGGAGTGCCGCTCCCGGGGCATCGCGTTCGCCGCCGACTTCTCGCAGCAGATCGCGCGGATGGACGGCGACGAGATCCGGATCCTCCTCGACGGGGCCACGTACCTCTTCTCCAACGAGTACGAGAAGGGGCTCATCGAGTCCAAGACCGGCTGGACCGACGAGGAGATCCTCGGCAAGGTCGGCTACCGCGTCACCACGCTCGGAGCCCGCGGCGTCCGGATCGAGCAGGCCGGTCAGGAGACCATCGAGGTCGGCTGCCCGGAGGAGGAGACGAAGACGGACCCGACCGGCGTCGGTGACGCCTTCCGCGCCGGTTTCCTCTCAGGCCTCGCCTGGGGCGTCAGCCTGGAGCGCGCCGCGCAGGTCGGCTGCATGCTCGCCACGCTGGTCATCGAGACGGTCGGCACCCAGGAGTACACCCTGCGCCGCACCCACTTCATGGACCGCTTCACCAAGGCGTACGGTCACGACGCCGCCGCAGAGGTCCGCGCCCACCTGCGCTGATCCGGGCAGGCTACGACAGCCGGCGGACCACATAGGCCGAGCCCCGGCCCGCCGGCTCCTCGCCCACGTACTCCTGCTCCCGCATCTCGCACCACGCGGGGATGTCCAGCCGCGCAGCCTCGTCGTCGGAGAGCACGGTCACCGTCCCGCCCACCGGCACCTCTCCGATCACCTTTGCGAGTTCGATCACCGGGATCGGGCACCGCTTCCCCAGCGAGTCGACCACCAGGGACGCGGCCGTCGCGGGGGAGGGGGCGGGCGGGACAGGTGCGCCCAGCCTCTCCCGTACCCCTGCCACCACCCCCGGCAGCACCCCGAGGAAACGGTCGACGTCCTCTTCCGTGGTGCCGGCCGGCAGGGACACCCGGACGTTGCCCTCCGACAGCACTCCCATCGCCTTCAGCACATGGCTCGGCGTGAGCGTGCTGCTCGTGCAGGACGAACCGGACGACACGGAAAACCCCTCACGGTCCAGTTCGTGGAGGAGTGTCTCCCCGTCGACATAGAGACAGGAGAAGGTCACCAGATGCGGCAGCCGCCGCACCGGATCGCCGACCACCTCCACATCGGGCACGACCGAGCCCACCGTGGCCCGAATCCGGTCCACCAGCGCCCGCAGCCGTACGGACTCCGCCGCCGCCTCGGCCCGGACGGCCCGCAACGACGCCGCCGCCGCCACGACGGCCGGGATGTTCTCGAACCCGGCGGCCCGCCCCGACTCCCGTTCGTCCGCCGCGCCCTGGGGCGCGAACCGGACCCCCTTGCGTACGGCGAGCAGACCCACCCCCGAGGGCCCGCCCCACTTGTGGGCACTGGCCGCCAGCAGCGACCAGCCGCCCGGCACCGGACCCCAGCCCAGCGACTGCGCGGCGTCCACCAGCAGCGGTACGCCCGCCGCCCGGCAGGCCTCCGCGACCTCCGCCACCGGCTGCTCCGTACCGACCTCGTGGTTGGCGGACTGCAGGCAGGCCAGCGCGGTGTCCTCGCGCAGGGCCTCCCCGAACGCCGCCGCGCTCACCGCCCCCGTCCGGTCCACCGGCACCTCGGTGAACGTCCCGCCCTGAGCCTCATGGGCGGCGGCCGAATGGAGCACCGACGAGTGTTCGACCGCCGAGACCACCAGATGGCGGCCGACACGCCGACGCCCGGCGAGGGCTCCGGAAATTCCTGAGTGCACCGCCCGGGTTCCCGACGAGGTGAAGGCCAGCTCGTCCGGGCGGCACCCCACCACCTCCGCGGCGGCCTCCCGGGCCGCGTCCAGCAGCAGCCGGGCCCGCCGCCCCTCCCGGTAGAGGCGGGCCGGGTCGGCCCAGCCCTCGTCCAGTGCGGCAAGCAGCGCCTGGCGGGCTACGGGGTGCAGAGGTGCGGAGGATGCGGCATCGAAGTAGGGCACATGTCCACGCTAGTGCCCCTCCCGGCAAGCTTTGTCCCGTCGCACCGCCCAGCACGCCCGCTCCGCGTCGGGCGCAAGCCCTGGCAGCTCCTTCCCCGAGCTCTCAGCTCCCTTCGAGCAGGGGAGGCCCCATCCCAGGACGTCCGGCCGCCTTGCGATCGCACGCACCGGGCGACGCTCCCTACGGGGCAAACACTGCCGCTCAGGGCACTGGCTCGCGCCCGCCGCCGCCTCCGCACGGGCCGCTCACGCAGTCAGGAGAGGGCCCGTCAGATGGCGGCCGGAGGCCCGGATTCCACCCCTTCGGGGTGTCGGGCGGCGCGTTGGGCACCCTCCCCGCGCGACCCCAAATGGCGTCCAGTAGGGTTTGGTCCGCATAAACATCCAAACCCCTGCCCGCGTCAGGGCGGCGACCGACCAGACAGACGGCCGCGCCGAACACGCGGGCGAGACTCTCGGGAAGGCGCTACGTGAGTCCCAACGGCTCCGACCGCTCGTCGCGGCGCCCGATGCGGCGGAAGCTGCCGCAGGTGCTGACTGCGGGCCTGATCCTGGCGACCGCCACCGGTTGCACATACAAGGACTTTCCCCGCCTTGGTATGCCCACGCCGGTAACGGAAGAGGCACCACGGATCCTTTCTCTCTGGCAGGGCTCGTGGGCGGCAGCGCTCGCCACGGGTGTGCTGGTCTGGGGCCTGATCCTGTGGAGTGTCATCTTCCACCGGCGCAGCCGCACCAAGGTGGAGGTACCTCCGCAGACCCGGTACAACATGCCCATCGAGGCGCTGTACACCGTGGTCCCTCTCATCATCGTCTCGGTGTTGTTCTACTTCACCGCGCGCGACGAATCGAAGCTCCTCTCGCTCTCCCAGAAGCCCACCCACACCATCAACGTGGTCGGCTTCCAGTGGAGCTGGGGCTTCAACTACATCGAGAACGTGGACGGCTCGCCCGCCACGGGCAAAAAGATCCCCAAGGAACTCGACGCCATCCCCGACCGGCTCCGGGAGGACTTCCCCGAGGGTGCGGAAGGCGTCTACGACGTCGGCATCCCGGGAACCCGGAACCCGCAGAACGGCAACCCGGGTCCGACCCTGTGGCTGCCGAAGGGCGAGAAGGTCCGCTTCGTTCTGACTTCGCGTGACGTCATCCACTCCTTCTGGGTGGTGCCGTTCCTCATGAAGCAGGACGTCATTCCGGGCCACACCAACGCCTTCGAGGTGACTCCCACCCAGGAGGGCACCTTCAAGGGCAAGTGCGCCGAACTCTGCGGCGTCGACCACTCCCGGATGCTCTTCAACGTCAAGGTCGTCTCCCCGGAGCGCTACCAGGCGCACCTCAAGGAGCTGGCCAAGAAGGGCCAGACGGGCTACGTGCCGGCCGGTATCGAGCAGACGAAGCCGGCCAGGAATGCGGAGACGAACAAACTGTGAGCATCCTCAACGAATCTCAGGGTGCCGCGGCAGCAGACGACTCGTACGAGGACGAGCTGCCGGCCCGCCTGAAGCAGCCGGGAAACGTCGTCGTCAAGTGGTTGACCACCACTGACCACAAGACGATCGGCACGATGTACCTGGTCACGTCGTTCGCGTTCTTCTGCATCGGCGGACTGCTGGCGCTCTTCATGCGCGCCGAGCTGGCCCGTCCCGGCACGCAGATCATGTCGAACGAGCAGTTCAACCAGGCGTTCACGATGCACGGCACGATCATGCTGCTGATGTTCGCGACGCCGCTGTTCGCCGGGTTCGCGAACTGGATCATGCCGTTGCAGATCGGCGCGCCCGACGTGGCGTTCCCGCGGCTGAACATGTTCGCGTACTGGCTGTACCTCTTCGGCTCGATCATCGCGGTGGCCGGCTTCCTCACCCCGCAGGGTGCGGCGGACTTCGGCTGGTTCGCCTACTCCCCGCTCTCGGACGCCGTCCGTTCGCCGGGTGTCGGCGCCGACATGTGGATCATGGGTCTGGCCTTCTCCGGCTTCGGCACGATCCTCGGTTCGGTCAACTTCATCACCACGATCATCTGCATGCGCGCACCCGGCATGACGATGTTCCGGATGCCGATCTTCGTGTGGAACGTCCTGCTGACCGGTGTGCTGGTCCTGCTGGCCTTCCCGGTGCTCGCCGCCGCGCTCTTCGCGCTGGAGGCGGACCGCAAGTTCGGTGCGCATGTGTTCGACGCGGCCAATGGTGGCGCGCTGCTCTGGCAACACCTCTTCTGGTTCTTCGGCCATCCAGAGGTGTACATCATCGCCTTGCCATTCTTCGGAATCATCTCCGAAGTAATCCCGGTGTTCAGCCGGAAGCCGATGTTCGGCTACATCGGCCTGGTCAGCGCCACGATCGCCATCGCGGGCCTGTCTGTGACCGTGTGGGCGCACCACATGTACGTCACCGGCGGTGTGCTGTTGCCGTTCTTCTCGTTCATGACGTTCCTCATCGCGGTACCGACCGGTGTGAAGTTCTTCAACTGGATCGGCACGATGTGGAAGGGATCGCTGTCCTTCGAGACACCGATGCTCTGGGCCGTCGGCTTCCTGGTCACCTTCACCTTCGGTGGTCTGACCGGCGTCATCCTGGCCTCGCCGCCGCTGGACTTCCACGTCTCGGACTCGTACTTCGTCGTCGCGCACTTCCACTACGTCATCTTCGGCACCGTGGTCTTCGCGATGTTCTCCGGATTCCACTTCTGGTGGCCGAAGTTCACCGGCAAGATGCTGGACGAGCGGCTCGGCAAGATCACGTTCTGGACGCTGTTCGTGGGCTTCCACGGCACGTTCCTGGTGCAGCACTGGCTCGGCGCGGAAGGCATGCCGCGTCGTTACGCGGACTACCTCGCCGCCGACGGCTTCACCCTGCTGAACACGATCTCGACGATCTCCTCGTTCCTCCTCGGACTGTCGATGCTGCCGTTCCTCTACAACGTGTGGAAGACCGCCAAGTACGGCAAGAAGATCGAGGTCGACGACCCGTGGGGCTACGGCCGTTCGCTGGAGTGGGCAACCTCCTGCCCGCCGCCGCGGCACAACTTCCTCACCCTGCCGCGGATCCGCTCCGAATCCCCGGCGTTCGACCTGCACCACCCGGAGATCTCGGCGCTCGAACAGCTGGAGCACCACTCCGAGGCTGACAAGGCCCTCGCTGGTGGCAAGGAGGCCGGCAAGTGAAGATCCAGGGCAAGATGTTCCTCTGGCTGAGCGTCTTCATCCTCGCCATGGCAATCACCTATGGCGTGTGGTCGAAGGAGCCGGCCGGCACCACCGCGCTCGTCCTGGGCTTCGGTCTGAGCGTCATGATCGGCTTCTACCTGGCCTTCACGGCGCAGCGCGTCGACGATATGGCTCAGGACAACAAGGAAGCCGATGTCGCGGACGAGGCCGGCGAGGTGGGGTTCTTCTCCCCGCACAGCTGGCAGCCGCTGTCACTGGCCATCGGTGGCTCCCTGGCCTTCCTGGGAATCATCTTCGGATGGTGGCTGCTCTACTTCTCGGTCCCGGTCATCATGATCGGTCTGTTCGGCTGGGTCTTCGAGTACTACCGCGGTGAGAACCGCACCCAGTGACACCGCTCCACCGGTGACACCGCTCCACCTGACGGGGGGCCCGCACTTCTCCTCCACGAGAAGTGCGGGCCCCCCGTTTGCAGTCACCCGACGCGCTGAAACTGATGAATCTTCTTAGCGTGGGTTCATGAACCTCACGCCGCGTTTCAGGCCCGTAGCGAGCTGCACACTGCTGGTCGTGACCCTGGTTGCAGGGGGGACCGCCTGTGGTGGGCCCGATGGTCATCCGCTGTCCGCGCAGCCGTACGACGCGGCGGACGAGATCTCCTTCAACACCCCGGATGGCGGCAAGAAGGCTGATCCCGACAAGCCCCTCGAAGTCACCGTCACGGGTGACGACGGCCGGATCACGGACGTGACGGCCGTGGACACGGCCGGACACCATCTCGCGGGTGAACTCGCCGCCGACGGGAGCCGCTGGCACTCCACCGCCCCGCTTGCCGCGGGCACCCGATACACCGTCAAGGTCAGCGTCGAGAACGACGACGGCGCCCCGGGCGCCCGTACGCTCGCTTTCGAGACGGCCTCGGCGAAGAAGTTCCTGAAGGTCGCCTTCGGCCCGCAGGCGGGCACCTACGGCGTCGGACAGCCCATTACGGCGGTACTCAGCGCTCCGGTCAGGGACAAGGCCGCCAGGGCCACCGTGGAACGCTCCCTGAAGGTCCGGTCCACGCCCTCCGTGCTGGGTTCCTGGTACTGGGTCGACGACAAGACCCTGCACTACCGCCCGCAGGAGTACTGGCCCGCCAGGGCCACGATCGAGGCCACCAGCACCTTGGCGGGCATCAAGGTCACCAAGACGCTGTACGGGGCTCCCGCGAAGGCGTTGAAGATCACTACCGGCGACCGCATAGAGGCCATCACCGACGCCTCCGCGCACTCCATGACGGTCAAGCGCAACGGACGAGTGATCAAGACCATTCCGGTGACCACCGGCAGGCCCGGCTTCGCCACCCGCAACGGCATCAAGGTCGTGCTGAGCAAGGAGTACTCCGTACGCATGCGCGGGGAGACGATCGGCATCGCGGCAGGCTCATCCGACTCGTACGACCTGCAGGTCTACTACGCGACCCGCGTCACCTGGAGCGGCGAATACGTGCACGCGGCACCCTGGTCCGTCGGCTCACAGGGGTTCGCGAACGTCAGCCACGGCTGCACGGGCATGAGCACCAGCGAGGCCCAGTGGTTCTTCAACACCGTGCGCGAGGGGGACATCGTCAAGGTCGTCGGCAGCCAGGGGGCGACGATGACACCGTTCGACAACGGCTACGGCGACTGGAACCTGTCCTGGGCCAACTGGCAGAAGGGCAGCGCCCTGCAGAGCAACACCACGCCGGACCGCTCGGACACGATCCAGGCGGCGCGCCTGCGCCCCGAGGTCTGACCGGCCAGGCGAGTGCGCTGCCCCTCGGTGGGGAATGGGGAGCCGCGGATGCCGCCGCGGCGGCATCCGGGCCGGTCAGGCGTCTGCGCAGAGCCTGTTGCGCAGCAGAGCGGCCAGGGCGTCCGCGAACTCGACCGGCTCGACCGGAAGGGTCACCGCGGCGTCCGCACGGCTCCAGGTGGCCAGCCAGGCGTCCTGAGGGCGCCCGATCAACAAGAGCACCGGCGGACAGTGGAAGACCTCGTCCTTGATCTGCCGGCAGACGCCCATGCCGCCCGCCGGGGCCGTCTCGCCGTCCAGCACGCACACGTCGATGCCACCGCTCTCCAGAGCGGTCAGGACGGCGGGCAGGGTGGCGCACTCCACGAACTCCACCGGTGGCACGTCCGCCGCAGGCCTGCGACCGGCGGCCAGCCTCACCTGCTCACGGGTGTTGGCGTCGTCGCTGTAGACCAGGACCGTGGCGGTCGGCTGCATTGTTCCTCCGTGACATCTGTGTCTTCGGGGCTCTCGGGGCATGAACCGATGCGCGGATCGTACTCCGGCGGACAGCCTGTCAGCACCGGTAATGACGCGGATTCGATGGGCCGTTCGGGGAGGACACACCCTGCTGACACACCGAACGGCACCCCCCGGAGTGAGGGCGGGATAAGCGACCGACATAATGTCGGTCGTGGCGACAGCAACGACAGTAGAAACCGGGCACGCGCACCCGTCGGTCAATCGACCGAACCTCACCAGCGTCGGAACCATCATCTGGTTGAGTTCCGAGCTGATGTTCTTCGCGGCCCTCTTCGCGATGTACTTCACCCTGCGATCGGTGATGGGTCCCGACCACTGGAAGGAAATGGCTTCGGCCCTGAACTTCCCGTTCTCGGCGACGAACACCACGATCCTGGTGCTCTCCTCCCTCACCTGCCAGCTCGGCGTCTTTGCCGCGGAGCGGGGCGATGTGAAGAAGCTCCGTGCCTGGTTCGTGATCACTTTCGTGATGGGTGCGATCTTCATCGGAGGCCAGGTCCTGGAGTACACCGAGCTGGTGAAGAAGGACGGCCTCTCGCTGTCCTCCGACCCGTACGGCTCGGTGTTCTACCTGACCACCGGCTTCCACGGTCTGCATGTGACAGGCGGTCTCATCGCCTTCCTGCTCGTCCTGGGCAGGACATACGCAGCCAAGAGGTTCACCCACGAACAGGCGACCGCTGCCATCGTCGTGTCCTATTACTGGCACTTCGTCGATGTCGTGTGGATCGGCCTCTTCGCCACGATCTACATGATCAAGTAACCGGGCTCGAACCCGAACCACATCCAGCATCGACGCAGAAGATCCTGACACCGGGGTAATCCGTGAAAAAGCTCTCCGCACGACGACGCCATCCGTTGGCGGCGGTCGTCGTACTACTCCTCGCGCTGGCGGCTACTGGGGGGCTGTACGCCGCGTTTGCGCCCGCGAGTAAGGCGCAGGCCGACGACACCGCCCAGTCCCTCGCCATTGATGAGGGCAAGAAGCTGTACTCCGTCGGTTGCGCCAGCTGCCACGGAACCGGCGGTCAGGGCACCACCGACGGGCCGAGCCTGGTCGGTGTGGGCTCCGCCGCCGTCGACTTCCAGGTCGGCACCGGCCGTATGCCGGCGCAGCAGCCGGGTGCCCAGGTACCGAAGAAGAAGGTCATCTACACCCAGGCCGAGATCGACCAGCTCGCGGCGTACGTCGCGTCGCTCGGCGCCGGCCCGATCGTGCCGACCAAGGACCAGGTCAACCCTGAGGGTGCGGACATCGCCAAGGGTGGCGAGCTGTTCCGTACCAACTGCGCGCAGTGCCACAACTTCACCGGCGAGGGCGGTGCGCTGTCGAAGGGCAAGTACGCGCCCAGCCTTGAGGGCGTGGCCCCGAAGCACGTCTACGAGGCCATGCAGACCGGCCCGCAGAACATGCCCTCCTTCCCCGACACGACGATGCCCTCGCAGCAGAAGCGGGACATCATCGCGTACATCAAGACCGTGAACAGCGCCGAGTCCGAGTCCCCTGGTGGCCTCAAGCTGGGCGGGCTCGGTCCGGTCAGCGAGGGTCTGTTCGCCTGGATCTTCGGTCTCGGCGCACTGATCGCAGTTGCCGTTTGGGTCGCGGCCCACACCGCTAAGGCCAAGAAGTCATGAGTAGCCAAGAGATTCCAGAAGAGAACCTGCCTGCTGAGCAGGGCACCGCGCACACCGCGGTAGAGGTCGCGGACGACCCGTTCGCAGACCCGGGGCTGCCGGCCCACAGGCCGCGCATCCAGGACATCGACGAACAGGCCGCGAAGCGGTCGGAGCGCACGGTCGCGCTCCTGTTCCTGCTGTCCATGGTGGCGACGGTCGGCTTCATCGCCTCGTACGTCATCTTCCCGGTCGACAAGATCGTGTACATCTGGCCGTTCGGCCACGTGAGCGCGCTCAACTTCTCCCTGGGGCTGACCCTGGGCGTGGCCCTCTTCGCGATCGGAGCGGGCGCCGTCCACTGGGCGCGCACGCTGATGTCCGACGTGGAGGTGGCCGACGACCGCCACGCCATCGCGGCCGAGCCCGAGGTCAAGGCGAAGGTTCTCGCCGACTTCGCGGCCGGCGCCGAGGAGTCCGCGCTCGGCCGGCGCAAGCTGATCCGCAACACCATGTTCGGTGCGCTGGCCCTGGTGCCGCTCTCCGGCGTGATGCTGCTGCGCGACCTCGGTCCGCTGCCGGAGAAGAAGCTCCGCAACACCCTGTGGGCCAAGGGCAAGCAGCTCATCAACATGAACACGATGCTGCCGCTGCGTCCCGAGGACGTCGCCGTCGGTTCGCTGACCTTCGCCATGCCCGAGGGCCTGAACGAGGACGCGGAGGACTTCCAGAACCAGATCGCCAAGGCCGCGCTGATGATCATCCGTATCCAGCCGGAGAACATCAAGGACAAGCGCGAGCGCGAGTGGGCCCACGAGGGCATCGTGGCCTTCTCGAAGATCTGCACCCACGTCGGCTGCCCGATCAGCCTGTACGAGCAGCAGACGCACCACGTGCTCTGCCCGTGCCACCAGTCCACCTTCGACCTCTCCGACGGCGCCCGCGTCATCTTCGGTCCGGCCGGTCACGCCCTTCCGCAGCTGCGGATCGGTGTGAACGCCGAGGGCAACCTCGAAGCGCTCGGTGACTTCGCAGAGCCCGTCGGTCCTGCCTTCTGGGAGCGCGGATGAGTACTGCGACCACGAACACATCCGGTGCTGCCGCACCGGGCAATCGCAAGGCGCCCGCCGGTGAGCGGGTGGCCGACTGGGCGGACGGCCGGCTCGGGATCTACTCCCTGGCCAAGGCCAACATGCGCAAGATCTTCCCGGACCACTGGTCCTTCATGCTCGGTGAAGTAGCCCTCTACAGCTTCATCATCATCATCCTCACGGGTGTGTATCTGACGCTGTTCTTCCACCCGAGCATGAACGAAGTCGTGTACCACGGCTCGTACGAGCCGATGCAGGGCATCCGGATGTCCGAGGCCTACGCCTCGACGCTGGACATCAGCTTCGACGTCCGCGGTGGTCTCCTGGTCCGCCAGATCCACCACTGGGCCGCGCTGATCTTCCTGGCCGGCATGTTCGTGCACATGATGCGCGTCTTCTTCACGGGTGCGTTCCGCAAGCCGCGTGAGATCAACTGGCTGTTCGGCTTCCTGCTGTTCGTGCTGGGTATGTTCACCGGGTTCACCGGCTACTCGCTCCCGGACGACCTGCTCTCCGGTACGGGTGTCCGCTTCACCCAGGGCGCGATCCTGTCGATGCCGATCGTCGGCACGTACATCTCGATGTTCCTGTTCGGCGGAGAGTTCCCCGGTCACGACTTCGTCGGCCGGTTCTACTCGATCCACATCCTGCTGCTGCCGGGCATCATGCTCGGCCTGCTGGTGGCGCACCTGATCCTGGTCTTCTACCACAAGCACACGCAGTTCGCGGGTCCCGGCCGGACGAACAAGAACGTCGTCGGCATGCCGCTGCTGCCGGTGTACATGGCGAAGGCCGGAGGCTTCTTCTTCCTGGTCTTCGGCATCATCGCCATCATCGCGGGCATCGCCTCGATCAACCCGATCTGGGCCATCGGCCCGTACCGCCCGGACCAGGTGTCCACCGGCGCCCAGCCCGACTGGTACATGGGCTTCGCCGAGGGTCTGATCCGAGTGATGCCTGGCTGGGAGATCAACCTCTGGGGTCACACGCTCGTCCTGGGCGTGTTCATCCCGCTGATGGCCTTCGGACTGGTGCTCGCGATCATCGCGGTCTACCCGTTCGTCGAGTCCTGGATCACCGGGGACAAGCGCGAGCACCACATCCTGGACCGCCCGCGCAACGCCCCGACCCGGACGGCCTTCGGCGTCGCCTGGATCACCGAATACGTCATCGTCTTCATCGGCGGTGGCAACGACCTCTGGGCCACGCACTTCCACCTCTCGCTGAACGCCATCTCGTGGTTCGTCCGGATCTTCATCTTCGTGGGGCCGGTCGTCGCGTTCATCGTGACGAAGCGGATCTGCCTCGGCCTTCAGCGCCGCGACAAGGAGAAGGTGCTGCACGGACGCGAGTCCGGCATCATCAAGCGCCTGCCGCACGGTGAGTTCGTCGAGATCCACGAGCCGCTCGGTCCCGAGCAGCTGCACACGCTCACCGCGCACGAGCAGTACAAGCCGGTCGAGATCGGCCCGACGGTCGACAAGAACGGTGTCGAGCGCAAGGTGCCCGCGATGCAGAAGCTGCGGGCCAAGCTCAGCAAGGGCTACTACGGCGAGCACAACCAGATCGAAAAGGCCACCGCCGAGGAGTACAAGGAGATCACCAGCGGCCACGGCCACCACTGATCAGCTGAACTGATCGCCACAGCAGGAGCCCCGTCCATTCGATGGACGGGGCTCTTCGCTGTCCCTGGGGCTCGATAGGGTGGGGTGCATCCCCTTTTCGGCTGTGGACCCCAGGAGCGGACCATGAACGTTGTGACCCCGGTCGGCGGCGACAGCGTGGCGGCTCGTTCCTGGCCGGGCGTGCTGAACCCGCTGCTGCGTGGCGAGGACCTTACCGCCGACGACACCGCGTGGGCGATGGACAGCATCATGAGCGGCGAGGCGACCGACGTGCAGATCGCCGGTTTCGCCGTCGCCCTGCGGGCCAAGGGCGAGACCGTCGACGAGGTCACCGGACTCGTCCGCGCGATGTACGAGCACGCCACCACGATCCACGTGCCGGGCCGCACGGTCGACATCGTCGGCACCGGCGGCGACCTCGCCAAGACGGTCAACATCTCCACGATGTCCGCGATCGTCGTCGCGGGCACGGGCGCCAAGGTCGTCAAGCACGGCAACCGGGCCTCCTCCTCGGCCAGCGGCGCCTCCGACGTCCTGGAGAAGCTGGGCGTCAACCTGGAGCTGACCCCGCAGCGTGTCGCCGCGGTGGCGGAGGAAGCCGGCATCACCTTCTGCTTCGCCGTGAAGTTCCACCCCGCCCTACGGTACGCGGCGAGGGCCCGCAAGGAGCTCGGCGCGCAGACCACGTTCAACATCCTCGGGCCGCTCACCAACCCGGCGCAGGTGCGTTCCCAGGCCGTCGGTGTCGCCGATCCGAAGATGGCTCCCATCGTCGCGGGCGTGCTCGCGGCGCGCGGCAACTCCGCGCTCGTCTTCCGCGGCGACGACGGTCTGGACGAGCTGACGACCACGGCGACCTCCCGGGTCTGGGTGGTCCGCGACAAAGAGGTGCGCGAGGAGGCGTTCGACCCCCGCGACGTCGGTCTGCAGCTGGTGCCCGTCGAGGCGCTGCGCGGCGCCGACGCGTCGTACAACGCCGATGTGGCCCGCCGGCTGCTGGCCGGTGAGACCGGTCCGGTACGCGACGCGGTGCTGCTCAACTCGGCGGCGGCGCTGGTGGCGCTGGACCCGGGCGAGGGCACGCTGAACGAGCAGCTCGCCGCCGGGATGGCGAAGGCCGCCGAATCCATCGACTCGGGTGCGGCCCGGGCGGCGCTGGAGCGCTGGGTGGCGGTCAGCAACACCTGACCGTACGGAAATGCGGCACAGGGCGCAGTCCAGATCTTGGACTGCGCCTTGCACGTCGGTGCACGTATGGCAGGATGCTGGTCAGGTCATGAGTGACAGCGACTACGGCCCCGGCCCGCTGTCCGGCAACCCTCCGTCCGTGGCGGGGTGCCCCGGGTGAAGACCAGGCCGTGGGCAGCGAGGTCTGCGGCAAGCGCGGACCCCTCGACATCTCTGAATGTCACCTCCCTGGGGTCCTGGTCCTCAAGGAGCCTCTTGTGAGCAAGCGAATGCGATAGGGCCCAAGGCCCTTCTCCGCACACCCTTTTCTTCTTCCTGCGCTGCCGCGTGTCCGCCGGCGCAGTGAATTCGCCTGCCTGTTAAGGGAGTTCGCCATGTCCGTCTTCACCGCTGCCGCCGACCAGTCCATTTGTACGCCGCTGCCCGTTCTCGGGCGGGATGTGACCGTTCCTCTGGTGACCGGTGGTGAAGTCACGTACGCCGCCCTCGACTACGCGGCCAGCGCCCCGGCCCTGCAGCGCGTGTGGGACGACGTCGCCGCGTACGCCCCGTACTACGGCAGCGTGCACCGCGGCGCCGGCTACCTTTCGCAGCTCTCCACGGACCTCTTCGAGAACAGCCGCAAGACCGTCGCGGAGTTCCTCGGCTGCCGTCCCGAGGGAGACCAGGTGATCTTCACCCGGTCGACGACCGACTCGCTGAACCTGCTCGCCGCGGTGCTCCCCGCCGACTGCCAGGTCTTCGTGTACGAGACCGAGCACCACGCCTCGCTGCTGCCCTGGCGTGACGCCCGCGTCACCTACCTCAACGCCCCGCGCACCCCGGCCGAGGCCGTCGAGACCCTGGAGCGGGCGCTCGCCGACCGCGATCCTTACGGACCGGCGCTGGTCTGCGTCACCGGCGCCTCCAATGTCACCGGTGAGCTGTGGCCGGTGAAGGAACTGGCCGCCGCCGCCCACGCGCACGGCGCCCGGATCGTGCTCGATGCCGCGCAGCTCGCCCCGCACCACCCGGTGGACATCGCCGGGCTCGACGTCGACTGGGTCGCCTTCTCCGGGCACAAGCTGTACGCGCCGTTCGGCTCCGGTGTCCTCGCGGGCCGCGCCGACTGGCTGCAGGACGCCGAGCCGTACCTCGCCGGTGGCGGCGCCTCGCGGAGGGTCGCCCGGCGCACCGACGGTGGAGTGGACGTCGAGTGGCACTCGACCGCCGCCCGCCACGAGGCCGGTTCGCCCAACGTCATCGGCGTCCACTCCATCGCCTCCGCCTGCAAGGCGCTCACCGAGGCCGGCTTCGACCGGCTCGTCGCCCGTGAGCAGCAGCTCGTCACCCGGGTCCGCGACGGCCTCGCCGAGGTCCCCCAGGTCAAGGTGCTGTCGCTGTTCGGCGACGACGCCCCACGGGTCGGCGTCATCTCGTTCGTGGTGGAGGGCTGGAACAGCTCGCACTTCGCCGCGGCGCTCTCCGCCGAATACGGCATCGGGGTACGCGACGGACTGTTCTGTGCCCACCCGCTGGTCCGCACCCTGCTGGGCGGCGATCCGCAGGACCCGGGCGAGTGCGGTGCGCCGGAGGCCGAGCCGGGCGAGCTCCCCCAGTCCCGAACGGACTCGACCGGGGGGACCCCCTTGCTGAACGCGATCCGGGTCAGTTTCGGCGCCGGTACGCCGGACGAGCACATCGAGCGCTTCGTCCGCGCGGTCAAGGAGCTGGTGAGCAAGGGGGCCCGGTGGACGTATCGAACCGAGGACGGCCGCTGTGTCCCGGACCGGGGCGCAGCGCAGATCTGACGGGCCCGTCGCACTTCGGCCGGGGACGGGCAGCAGTGGCCCGCCCCCGCCGCAGTGGGACGCCGACCCAAGCCGGGCGACCCAGTGGGGATGGCCCCCCCCCGGCGGGCGGGGCG
>NZ_JBITER010000001.1:417568-572847 GCF_044455345.1 Streptomyces sp. NPDC051286
TTACCCCCCCGCGCCCGCCGGGTGGCCCCCGCCCGGGGGCCCCGCCAACACCCCCCGCCCCCCACCCCCGCGGGCGGGGCCGGCCCCCCCGGCCCCGCCCCCGCCCGAAGTGCGACGCGAACCTACGCGTCGAGACCGATGGCGAAGGCCGCCTCCAGGTCGTGCTGCGAGTACGTACGGAACGCGACATGGGTGTCGGTGCCCTCGACGCCCGGGATCTTGCTGATCCGGCCGGGGATGACGTCCGCGAGGTCGTCGTGCCTGGACACCCGGACCATGGCGATCAGGTCGTACGTACCGGTGACCGAGAAGACCTCGCTGACATTGTCCAGCGCGGCGATGGCCTCGGCGATCTCCGGAATCCGGTCCACGCTGGTTTTGATGAGCACGATCGCGGTGATCACGGCTGGCTTTCTCCCTCGGTGGCCGCGGCTGGAGCCTTCACTCTAGCCCCACCGCGGTAGCGTCCCCAGGCGTAGAGGAAGCCGCAGACGAAGCCGACCACATGGGCGAGATACGCCACCCCGGGACCGCTGCCCGCGCCCTGCGCCGCCATCCACTGCAGCGCGAACCAGAAGATCAGCACGATCCAGGCGGGAAAGCGCAGCGGAAGGAAGAGCAGGAACGGGAAGAGGCTGGTCACCCGCGCCCTGGGGAACAGGTAGAGGAACGCCCCGAGCACCGCGGAGATCGCTCCTGATGCGCCGACGAGGGTCTGGTCGGAGTTCGCGTGCGCCGCCGCGTACGCCAGCAGTGCGAGATAGCCGCAGCCGAGGTAGAAGAAGACGAATTCGGCACGGCCCATCCGCTCCTCGGCCATCGCCCCGAACACGTACAGGAAGAGCATGTTGCCGAGCAGATGAAGCCAGCTGCCGTGCACGAACAGTGCGGTCAGCGGGGTGAGCAGGGCCTGCGCGGAGCCCGCCCACAGCTCGCTCGGGATCACCCCCCAGCGTTCGAAGTACCCGGCCTGGGCGGCGAGCAGGGTGTCGGCGGTGCCGTAGGTGGAGTTGAAGCCGGAAAGCGGGCTGATCAGGAAGACGGCGCAGCACAGGGCGATGAGCGCATACGTCACCTGCGCACCGGCCGCCGTGGCGGCGCGCAGGAGCCTGCCGGTCACTCCGTCTCTCGCGGCCCGCCGATCGATCATGCACAGAGCATGACGCAAGGTGACGGAACGGGGCAGACCGCCTCGCCGTGTCTAGGGGTATGTGCAAGGCCGTAGGGTTACAGGAGGAGATCCGCAGTTCGACGGCGCACCGCGAGATCCCGTGCGGGAAGCAGCACGACGCTCGACGAAAGAGGACGCAACGATGACGACGGTTCCCCAGCCGACCGACGGGACCCGCTGGCGCTGCACGCTCTGCGGAAATCTCACCCGCTTCGACGTGACCCGCACCTCCAAGGTCGTCGAATACGTCCATCTCGACCTGGCCGGTGAGTCGACCGTCGAGGAACGCGAGGTGGTCAGTGAGACCATCGAGTCGGTCCGCTGCCGCTGGTGCAACGCGGTGGACCAGATCGAACTAGTCGACAGGCCGGGTGCCGACTCCTGACGGGGCCGTGCGGACAGACATTTTGGGGTGACGGATCGTGGAGCAGCCCGATAGCGGCGCCGAGCCGGCCGATGGAGCCGGCGACGCCGTCGAGGCGCTCGACCGCCCGCTGCCCGAAGGTGTACGGCGACGGGTCGTCGCGCTGGTCTCCGACGCGTTCGGCGGCCTGACCGTCACCGAACTCCCGGCCCAGCTCAGGCAGTACGCCCGCTTCACCCCGACCCGGCGCGCCAAGTTCGCCGGGAACGCGATGGCGGCCGCCCTGGAGAGCGACACCCTGTTCCGCCAGCGCATCGGCGAACGGCTCCGGGAATCCCAGCCGGAGCTGGCCGCTGCCGTGGAGGCCGGGTCGCCGCCGGCCGCTGCCGATCCCGTCGATGTGGCCGCGGCAGCCTATGTGCTGCGCCCGGTCGGCTGGGTGAAACTGGTCGCCGCAGCCGGCGAGGAGGTCCACCGCGCCGACGCCGAGCGGGCCGACGAGGAGAGCCGGCGCGAGCTGGAACGGCTGCGCGAGGAGCTCGCCCAGGCCCGGGCCCAGACGAAGAGCGAGACCGAACGGCTCCGCGCCGAACTCGACGCGGCACGCAAGGAAGCCGATTCGCTGCAGCGCAAACTGCGGTCCGCCCTCAACGAGGTCAAGCGCGGCGAGGCCGCGGTGCGCCGGGGCAAGGCCGAGGCCGACGCGCTGCGGGCCGAGGCGGCCGCCCGGATCTCCGCCGCCGAGAGCGAGACCCGGCGGCTGCGGGCCCGGCTCGGTGAGGCGGAGGCGTCCGTCGAGGCGAGCCGCAGGGCCTCCAGGGAGGGGCGTTCGGTCGAGGACATGCGGCTGCGGCTGCTCCTCGACACGGTGCTCGACGCGGCCCGGGGGCTGCGCCGCGAACTGGCCCTGCCGCCCTCCTCGATCCGCCCCGCGGACGGTGTCGACGCGGTCGAGCCCGGCGCGATGACGCCCAAGGACATTGCCGCCAGGGCTCTTTCGGAGACCGATCCGGCCCTGCTCGACCAGTTGCTCGCGCTGCCGCAGGCGCATCTGATCGTGGACGGCTACAACGTCACCAAGACCGGCTATCCGCAGCTCCCGCTGGAGAAGCAGCGGCTGCGGCTGCTGGGCGGTCTCGCGGTGCTCGCCGCGCAGTCCGGCGCCGAGATGACCTGTGTCTTCGACGGGGCCGAACTGGCCGCTCCGGTGCTGCTCGCACCTCCGCGCGGGGTGCGTGTGCTGTTCAGCAAGCCGGGCGTGACCGCCGACGAACTCATTCGCCAGCTCGCCCGCGCCGAACCGCCGGGCAGGCCCGTCGTGGTGGTCTCCACCGACCGTGAAGTGGCGGACGGCGTGGCGAAGGCCGGGGCCAGGCCCGTTGCGTCCGTCTTGCTCCTGAAGCGGCTTTCGCGCGTCTGACGCGCCTTGTGGCCACTTGTCGGAAATCAGGGAACGTACCGTCAGGTCGCCGCTACACCCTGTGTGATGAGAGTAAAGAAGTACCTGTTGAGGCGAGATTTTTCTTGCGAGGATTTGAACTGATCACAAGATGGTCACTAGGGTCGGGCTTCGAACCTTCGCACGGTTGATCACCCATCCGGGGTGGCGGCGAAGGAACCGCCGAGTCCGTGACGTGCACGGAGCCGGGGATTCATTCCCCCCACAGCCCGGTAGGCGGCTCTGAGGAAGAAGGAGCTCGCCTTCGTGGCGTCCCACCGTCGTCCCAAGCAGCCGAGCCGCGCCCGTGTGACCGTGCTCACCGCGACCGCCGCCGCGGCCGTGGCCCTGACCTCCCAGGCCGCCCACGCCGACCCCAAGCCGACCAAGAGTGAGGTCAAGGCGAAGGTCGACAAGCTCTACCACGAGGCGGAGAAGGCCTCCGAGAAGTACAACGGGGCCCAGGAGCAGCAGAAGAAGCTCGAAAAGCAGGTCGGGGCACTGCAGGACAAGGTGGCCCGCGGTCAGGAGGAGCTCAACAGGCTCCGCAGCGGCCTCGGTTCGCTCGCCGCCGCGCAGTACCGCTCCGGTGGCATCGACCCGTCCGTGCAGCTCTTCCTCGCCTCGGACCCGGACACCTTTCTCGACGAGGCCTCGGCCCTGGATCAGTTGACGGCCAAGCAGGCCGACTCGCTGGAGAAGATCCAGGAGAAGCAGCGGGCCCTCGCGCAGCAGCGCAAGGAGGCCCAGGACAAGCTGGGCGACATCGCGGACGTCCGCAAGACGCTCGGTGAGAACAAGAAGAAGTTCCAGGGCAAGCTCGCCGAGGCGCAGCGCCTGCTCAACACCCTGACCGCCGCCGAGCGCGAGAAGATGGCCCAGGCCGACCAGCGCGCCAGCCGCGCCGCCAGCGACCGGGTCAACCTGGGCAACGAGGTTCCCGCTTCCGCCCGCGGCGCCGCCGCCCTGAATGCCGCCGCCAGCCAGATCGGCAAGCCGTACTTCCGCGGCGGCACCGGCCCCAACTCCTACGACTGCTCGGGCCTGACCCAGTGGGCCTACGCCCAGGCCGGTGTCCACATCAGCCGCGTCACGTACACCCAGATCAACGACGGCGTGCAGATAGGCCGCAGCGCCCTCAAGCCGGGCGACCTCGTCTTCTTCAACAGCACGTCGCACGTGGCTCTGTATGCGGGCAACAACACCGTTGTGCACGCCCCGTACCCGGGCGCGGTGGTTCGTTACGAGTCGATGAACACCATCGGCAGCTTCCAGTTCGGCGTGCGCGTCGGCTGACGACGCCCGAACGGGCGAATTACCGCGCCCCGCACAGACGGCCCGCCCCGCCGGAGACCACAGGTCACCGGCGGGGCGCCGTCGTATCTGACCTGCACCCATCCGCCACGGCCGTTCGTGCACTCCGTAGTCGTCCGACTACTGTCTGTCTGCTGTGCGGCTCCCGTCCGTCGGTCCGCCCGTCCCGGGTGGCAGGGGGCCGCGTACAGCGGAAGGGAGTGCGGCGTCCTGTGGTGTCCCATCGCCGTTCCACACAGCCCGGCGTCAACCGGAGCGTCCGGGTCACAGTCCTGTCCGCGGCCGCGGCGACCGCCGCCGCCACGCTCGGGGCGGCAGCCGCGCACGCCGACCCGAAGGGCACGTCCCGGACCGCCGGGGCCGAGATCGACCGGCTGTACCGCGAGGCCGAGCGCGCCACCGAGCAGTACAACAAGGCGGTGGAGGACGCCGACCGGCTGCGGGGCGAGCTGAACCGGGCCCAGGAACGGGCGGCCCTCGGTCAGGAACGGATCAACCGGATGCGCATGGCGATCGGTTCGGCCGCCGCCGCGCAGTACCGCTCCGGTGGCATCGACCCCTCGCTCGCCCTGCTGCTCTCCGCCGATCCGGACAGCTACCTCGACCGGGCAGCCACCCTGGACCGGCTGAACGCCCGTCAGACCACCGCCCTGCACGAACTCCAGCACGCCCGACGCGGCCTCGCGCAGGTTCGTGCGGAGGCCGCCCGCTCGCTCGCCTGCCTGGAGCGCGACAAGGCAGCCGCCGCCCGCCACAAACGGACCGTCGAGGGCAAGCTCCGGCAGGCCCGGCAGCTGCTGGCCTCGCTGCCCGCCGCGGACCGGGCGGCCTTCGATCACGCCTCGCGCTCCGGCCGCGATACCTCGTTCTCCGCCCTGGCCGGTCTGCCTGCCGGCTCGTCCCGGGCGGCGGCCGCCGTCATGGCCGTCCGCCGGGCCGTCGGACTCCCGTACATCTGGGGAGCCAACGGACCCGCCGGATTCGACTGCTCCGGGCTGATGCAGTGGGCGTACGCCCAGGCCGGTGTCAGCCTGCCGCGCACCTCGCAGACGCAGCGGTACGCCGGCCACATGGTGCCGCTCTCCGAGGCCCGCCCCGGCGATCTGGTCGCCTACCGCTCGGACGCCAGCCATATCGGGATGTACGTGGGCAACGGGCAGGTGATCCACGCCCCGCACCCGGGTGCTCCGGTCCGCTACGACCCGGTCGGCATGATGCCGGTCTCCTCGGTGACCCGCGTCTGAGAGCCTGTCGGGTGACCTTCGATCGGAAAACGGACGCGCTCTGGTGCGTGCGATTCCAAGGCGCTGGAAGGTCCTAGGGCCTTTCGGCAACGCGGGAAGCGTGCGTGCCAGGGCGTGGCCGCCCGATCAGAGGTCACCCGACAGGCTCTGACCCGTACCCTCGGTCGGGTGGCTGATCAGGGGCGCACCGCAGGGCGGGGACATGACGGGCGGCGGCGCGCGGCGGGCGCGGCGGTCGCCGGACTGCTGTTCGCGTCCGCCTGCACGGCTCCCGCCACCCCCGACCCCACCGTCCGGGCCATCAGTGCCACCCTGGACCGCCGCGCCGCCGCCGTCCTGGACCACGACCCGGACGGCTTCCTCGCCACACTCGCCCCCGGGGCCACCGGACTGCGGACGGCCCAGCGCCGCGAGCTGGCCCATCTTGCCGACGTGCCGCTGAGCTCATGGGCGTACAAGGTGACGGACGTGCGCAGGCGCGGAGCCGGCCGGGCCACCGCCGACGTCGAGTTGCGCTACCGGATCGCTGGTTACGACAGTGCTCCGGTCACCTCGGACCGGGTGCTTGACCTGGAGCGGGACCCGGCGGACGGCCGCTGGTACATCACTGCGGACCGGGCCGGCCGGGACGGCGGCCCGCAGCTGTGGCAGCAGGGCGACGTCCAGGTCGTACGGGGCAGGCGAAGTCTCGTCCTCGGTGTGGGGCGGACAACGGCGGAGCTCCGCGCGATCGCGGGTACCGCGGACCGTGCGGTGCCCGCCGTCTCCGCCGCCTGGCCGGAGCGCTGGGCCGGCCGCGTGGTGGTCCTCGTACCGGAGACGGTCGACGACATGGCCGGGCTGCTGGGGTCACCGGCGGCGAACTACCGGGGCATAGCGGCCGTCACCACCGGGGAGACCGGCGGCCGGGCGCCTGCGGACCGGGTGATCGTCAACCCTCAGGCGTACGCGACGCTCGGCACGTTCGGTCAGCGGATCGTCCTCACCCACGAGACCGCCCATGTCGCCACCCGCGCCCGCACCTCCGCGTCCACCCCGACCTGGCTCTCCGAGGGCTTCGCCGACTGGGCGGCCTACCGTGCCGAGCACCGGACCGCCGAGCAGGCCGCACCCGAACTGGCCGACGCGGTCCGGCGCGGTGAGCTGCCCGCCGAACTGCCCGCCGACGAGGAGTTCGGGTTCGCGGGAGACTCCGGGCGCCTCGCGAGGGCGTACGAGGGCGGCTGGCTGGCGTGCGCACTCGTCGCCGACCACTGGGGCGAGCAGAAACTCTTCGCCTTCTACCGGGCCGTCGGGGGGCACTCAGGGCGGGACGGAGCGGTGGAGCAGGCGATGCAGGACGTGCTCGGCACGACGCCGCAGGAGTTCACGGCGCGCTGGCGGGAGTATCTGCGGTCCCGTCTCGGCTGACCCGCCCCGCCGGAGCGGACGACCGGACCGGCAGCCCGCGCCGGTCCCGGCGGACCGGCGCGGGCACCGTCTCCTTCCACAGCCGCCGGGACGCGACCAGGGCCGCTGCGACCAGCAGACCGTTGCGTACGAACATCAGCGTCACGCCCTGCGCGTCGCTGGTCACCACGTGGATGAACCCGAGCGGGAACTCCAGCTGGGTGACGCCCGTCGCGACCAGCACCAGAACGGCCGGAAGTCCCATCAGGCTGGACCGGAAGACCACACAGACCGCCGCGAGACCGACCAGCCACAGCATGTACTGGGGGCTGATCACCCGGCTCGTGGTCGTGAACAGCAGCACCGCCGTGAACGCCGCGTCGGCCGGTGTGCTCACCCCGAAGTCACGGGCCAGCAGCCGCCACACCACCAGCCAGCCGAACGCGGCGATGCTCAGCCCCAGCGCCAGCGTGCTCACCAGCGGCACATGCGGGCCCAGGAACTCCAGCGACCCGTAGTTCAGCTCCACCCGGCCCTGCCAGCCGAACTGCCGCGCCACATGGAAGACCAGCGCCCCCAGCGACTCGACCTCGGTGCCGCGGTCGCGCTGGAACCCGAGAAAGGCCAGCGCTCCCGGCAACGCGGCGGTGCACACCAGCAGCAGCCCGGCCGCCGTCACCGCCGCCGCCGTCCAGGAGCGGCGGGTCGACTCCCCGCGCGCGGTCCCGGCCAGCAGCAGCACCGGCCACACCTTCAGCAGCGCGCCGAAGGCGGCCAGCGCCCCCAGCACCCGCGGATGCCGTACCCCCGCCAGCAGCGCCGCCACCGCGACCGCCGTCACCATCACGTCGTACCGCGCGTACGCGGTCGTGCCGAGCAGGGGCACCCCCGCCACCCACACCCAGCCGCCTGCGGTCCGCCTGCCGGTACCGCGGCCCGCGTACAGCAGCAGGCCGAGCACCAGCGCGTCGCAGAGGCAGGCGAGGACGAAGAAGGCAGAGGCGTAGTCCAGGAACGGCAGCAGGGCGGGGGAGAGGATGGCGAGCGCCGCAGCGGGCGGGTACTGCCAGGTGACATCGTCCAGCGGATACGTGCCGCTCTTCAGCACCTCGGACCAGCCGTGGTAGATCACCGAGACGTCGCTCGTCACGTCAGGGCCCGGCAACGTGACGACTTTGAAGACGCAGAGCAGCAACGCGGCCCTGGTGAGCGTCCACACCGCGACGGGTGCGAGAAATCTGCCGGTGCCGCCTGCTGCTGTCATGCCCGCGCCCATCCCCTTCGCCAGTGGCTCCGAGCCATGATGCACGGCCTGACGGGGGGCGAGCCATCAAGCCGGGCTGTTCGGTACTGTCGGCGGCGATGGACAAGACCCTGATCGTGACCAACGACTTTCCGCCCCGACCTGGCGGTATCCAGGCATTCCTGCACAATATGGCACTCCGCCTGGACCCCGGCCGGCTCGTCGTCTACGCCTCCACCTGGAAGCGGAGTCCCGAGGGTGTCGCGGCCACCGCCGCCTTCGACGCCGAGCAGCCGTTCACCGTCGTCCGTGACCCTACGACGATGCTGCTGCCGACCCCGCGGGTGACCCGGCGCGCGGTCCAGCTGCTGCGCGAACACGACTGCGCCTCCGTCTGGTTCGGGGCCGCGGCCCCCCTCGGGCTGATGGCACCGGCACTGCGGAGGGCGGGTGCCCGGCGACTGGTCGCCACCACCCACGGGCACGAGGCCGGCTGGGCCCAGCTTCCCGCGTCCCGCCAACTGCTGCGCCGGATAGGCGAGGGCACGGACACGATCACGTACCTCGGCGAGTACACCCGCTCCCGGATCGCCGGCGCGCTCACTCCCGAGGCCGCCGGCCGCATGGTCCAACTGCCGCCCGGCGTCGACGAGAAGACCTTCCGCCCGGACTCGGGCGGGGACCGCATCCGGGCCCGGCTCGGACTCTCGGACCGGCCCGTCGTCGTCTGTGTGTCGCGGCTGGTGCCCCGCAAGGGCCAGGACACCCTGATCCTCGCGATGCCCGCGATTCTGGCACGGGAGCCGGACGCCGTCCTGCTGATCGTCGGGGGCGGACCGTACGCCAAGGAGCTGGAGAAGCTGGCCGCGGAGACCGGCGTCACCGACTCGGTGCGGTTCACCGGGCCGGTGCCCTGGGAGGAGCTGCCCGCCCACTTCGGCGCGGGCGACGTCTTCGCGATGCCGTGCCGCACCCGTCGCGGCGGCCTCGACGTCGAGGGGCTCGGCATCGTCTACCTGGAGGCGTCCGCCACCGGACTGCCGGTGGTGGCGGGCGACTCGGGCGGCGCCCCCGACGCCGTTCTCGACGGCGAGACCGGCTGGGTGGTGCGGGGCGGCTCCGTCGAGGAGACCGCCGACCGCGTCGCCACCCTGCT
Source organism: Streptomyces sp. NPDC051286 (assembly GCF_044455345.1). Classification (NCBI taxonomy): domain Bacteria; kingdom Bacillati; phylum Actinomycetota; class Actinomycetes; order Kitasatosporales; family Streptomycetaceae; genus Streptomyces; species Streptomyces sp. NPDC051286. Next base: position 426,888 of record NZ_JBITER010000001.1, read on the forward strand.
CGGCGACCCCGAACTGTGCCGGCGGATGGGGGAGCGGGGCCGGGCCTGGGTCGAGGAGAAGTGGCGCTGGGACCTGCTTGCGGAGCATCTCAAGGCGCTGCTCTGACGACACGGGGGAGGGGCCCGCACGACCTGTCGCGCGAGCCCCTCCCCCGTACACCTGCATCCGCGGGGTCAGCCGTGGTAGATCGACTCCACCTCGTCCGCGAAGTCCTTCGCCACCACGTTCCGCTTCAGCTTCAGCGAGGGCGTGATGTGGCCGGCCTCCTCGGTGAACTGCGAGGCCAGGATGCGGAACTTGCGTACCGACTCCGCCTTGGACACCGCCGCGTTGCCGTCGTCCACCGCCCGCTGCACCTCGGCCAGCAGCTCCGGGTCCTCGCGCAGCGACGCCACCGTCGAGCCGGCCGGCTTGCCGTGCTCCTCGGCCCAGCGGCCCAGGAACTCCTCGTCCAGGGTGATCAGCGCACCGACGAACGGCCGCCCGTCGCCGACCACCATGCACTCCGCGACCAGGGCGTGCCCGCGGATCCGGTCCTCGATCACTGCGGGAGCGACGTTCTTGCCGCCCGCCGTGACAATGATCTCCTTCTTGCGGCCGGTGATCGTCAGATAGCCGTCCTCGTCGAGGGTGCCGATGTCGCCTGTGTGGAACCAGCCGTCGGCCAGCGCGTCGGCCGTCGCCGCCTCGTTGTTCCAGTAGCTCGCGAACAGATGCTCGCCGTGCAGCAGCACCTCGCCGTCGTCGGCGATCCGGACGACCGAGCCGGGCAGCGGCTGGCCGACCGTACCGATCTTCTGCCGGTCCCACGGGTTGAACGCGGTGGCCGCGCACGTCTCCGTGAGGCCGTAGCCCTCCAGCACCGTGAAGCCGATGCCGCGGTAGAAGTGCCCGAGCCGCTCGCCCAGCGGCGCACCGCCCGAGATCGCGTACTCGCCGCGGCCGCCGAGCACGGCGCGCAGCTTGCTGTACACCAGCCGGTCGAAGATCTTGTGCTTGAACTTCAGGCCCATGGACGGGCCCTGAGGGGTGCCGAGCGCGCGGCTGTAGGCGATCGCCGTGTTCGCGGCCCTGTCGAAGATCTTGCCCTTGCCGTCGGCCTGCGCCTTGGCACGCGCCGAGTTGTAGACCTTCTCGAAGACCCGCGGCACACCGAGGATGAGCGTCGGCCGGAACGCGGCCAGCTCATCGGTGAGGTTCCTGATGTCCGGTACGCAGCCGAGCCGGATCGGGGCCATCACCGCGGCCACCTCGACCAGCCGGCCGAAGACATGGGCCGCGGGCAGGAAGAGCAGTACGGAGCACTCGCCGGTACGGAAGAGGGGCTTCAGCCGCTCCACCACGTTGCCGCACTCGGCGAAGAAGCTGCGGTGCGTGAGCACACAGCCCTTGGGGCGGCCGGTGGTGCCCGAGGTGTAGACAATGGTGGCCGGGTCGTCGGCCTTGGCGCTCGCCGTCCGCAGGTCCAGGGTCTCGTCCGAGACGTCCTCGCCGATCGCGGACAGCTGCCGGACCGCGTCGTCCTCGATCTGCCAGATGCCCTTCAGGGAAGGCAGATCCGCCTGGACCGAGACCACGGAGGCCCGGTGTGCCTCGGACTCCACGATGCACAGGGCGGCACCGGAGTCACTGAGGATCCACTGGATCTGTTCGGGCGAGCTGGTCTCGTACACCGGGACGGTGACCGCGCCCGCGCTCCAGATCGCGAAGTCGAGCAGTACCCACTCGTAGCGGGTGCGGGAGAGCAGGGCCACCCGGTCGCCCGCTTCGACGCCCGCGGCAATCAGGCCCTTGGCGGCAGCCCTGACCTCGGCCAGGAACTGGGTGGCGGTGACATCGGTCCACACGCCTGCCACCTTGCGGCTCATCACCGCCGCGTCAGGATGCTGCGCGGCATTGCGGCGGATGAGATCCGTCAGGTTGCCGTCCGAGGGGACCTCGTACAGGGCCGGAAGGCTGAACTCGCGCAAGACTGCTGCTCCTCATCGGGCTCCGGTGCCACGGCTCTGTGCGACGCACCGGCTGCGGTCCAAGACTGGCAGGGTGCTCAGTGAGGTGAGCACGACTGGACTGCCCGGACGTTACCCACCAGTACTCGATTCCGGATAGGGGGTTCCGGCCAGATGTCTTATGCGTCACACATATCGGTGATCCTCGCGCGCACAGTAGTGCACCCGGGTGACAAGCATGAAGTATTCGCAGGTCCGGCGGGCTCTACCCAGGCTGTCGGCGGCGCCCTAGGGTGATCGTCATGCCAGCCGGAGCGAACAGCCGCGAGGGTGCAACCGCACGCCGTACCCGGATCCATGTGGTCAGCGACGTGCACGGGAACACCGAAGCCCTGGCCCGGGCCGGGGACGGCGCCGACGCCCTCGTCTGCCTGGGCGACCTGGTGCTCTTCCTCGACTACGCCGACCACTCGCGCGGCATCTTTCCCGAACTCTTCGGCGTGGAGAACGCCGACCGGATCGTCGAGCTGCGCACCGCCCGCCGCTACGAGGAGGCCCGTGACTTCGGCCGCCGTCTCTGGGCGGGCCTGGACCGCGATGCCGCTATCGTCGGTGCGGTGCGCCATCAGTACGCCGAAATGTTCGCGGCCTTCCCCACACCGACGTATGCCACGTACGGCAATGTCGATATCCCTGATCTCTGGCCCGAATACGCCCGCCCCGGCACCACCGTCCTGGACGGCGAACGCGTCGAGATCGGCGGACGCGTCTTCGGCTTCGTCGGCGGCGGGCTCCGAACCCCGATGCGCACCCCTTACGAGATCAGCGACGAGGAGTACGCTGCCAAGATCGAGGCGGTCGGCGAGGTGGACGTCCTGTGCACGCACATTCCGCCCGACGTACCGGAGCTGACCTACGACACGGTGGCGCGCCGGTTCGAGCGCGGCAGCAGGGCGCTCCTCGACGCGATCCGCCGGACCCGCCCCCGGTACGCCGTCTTCGGCCACGTCCACCAGCCGCTGGTCCGCCGGATGCGGATCGGCGCCACCGAATGCGTCAACGTCGGTCACTTCGCCTCGACCGGCCGGCCCTGGGCCCTGGAGTGGTGACCACACGGCCCTGACCCTGGGACGACGCGCTCCCCGCACGCGATAGCCTTCTGGCGGCAGGCCTCTGCCGACCGACCGGTACACCGCACTGGAGGAGCCACAGCGATGGCTGAACACACCAGCTCGACCATCACGATCGAGGCGGCACCGGCCGACGTCATGGGCGTCATCGCCGACTTCGACCGGTACCCGGAGTGGACCGGTGAGGTCAAGGAGGCCGAGGTCCTCGCCAAGGACGAGCAGGGCCGCGCCGAGAAGGTCCGGCTGGTCCTCGACGCCGGTGCGATCAAGGACGACCACACGCTCGCCTACACCTGGACCGCAGACCACGAGGTCAGCTGGACCCTGGTCAAGTCCCAGATGCTGCGCGCCATCGACGGCTCCTACGCCCTGGCCCCTCTCGGCGACGGCAGCCGCACCGAGGTCACCTACCGGCTGACCGTCGACGTCAAGATCCCGATGCTCGGCATGATCAAGCGCAAGGCGGAGAAGGTCATCATCGACCGCGCACTGGCCGGTCTGAAGAAGCGCGTCGAGTCACTCCCGCGAGGCTGACCGCATGCGTACGGTCCTCGTCACCGGCCCCGGCGGCGCCGGCCGTACCACTGTTGCGGCGGCGACCGCACTGGCCGCGGCCCGCCGAGGCCGCCGCACCCTGCTGCTCTCCGCCGACGCCATACCCGGTTTCCCCACCGGCACGGAACCCACCGAGGTCACCGAAGGACTCCGGTTCGCCCGCATCGACTCCGGCGAACACTTCCGTACCGAACTTCTCGCCCTCCAGGACCAGGCGTCCTCCGTACTCGGCCTGCTCGGCGGGAACCGGCTCGACGGCGAGGAGCTGACCGAACTCCCGGGCAGCACCCAGCTCGCCCTGCTGCACACCCTGCGCCGGGCCGCCCGGGGCGACTGGTCGCGCGACGGCTACGACACCCTCGTCGTCGACCTGCCCCCGCTGCGCGAAGCCCTCGCCGTACTCGCCCTGCCCGAACAGCTGCGCCGCTATCTGCGTCGCCTGCTGCCTCCGGAGCGCCAGGCCGCCCGCGCCCTGCGCCCGATGCTCGCCCAGCTCGCCGGAGTCCCGATGCCCGCCCAGTGGCTGTACGAGACCGCCGCCCGCCGGGACGCCGAGCTCGCCTCCGTCCAGACCCTGGTCGAGGACCGTGGCACCACGGTCCGCCTCGTCGCCGAACCGGGACCCGCCGCCGAGGACGCCCTGCACACCGCCCGAACCGGACTCGCCCTGCACGGGCTGCGCGTCGACACGCTCACCGTCAACCGGGTGCTGCCCAGGCATTCCTCCGACCCCTGGTTCGCCGATCTCGCCGCCCAACAGGAAAAATGCATCGGCCACTGGTACGAGGAGTGGGTGCCGGCCGCGTCCCTGTGCGAGGTGCCCCATCTCGGCCGGGACCCGCAGGGGCTCGACGACCTCACCCTCCTCGACACCTCGTCGAGCTGCACCACCTTCGAGGCGGCGGGCACCGGCGGCGGGCTCTTCGAGGGGGACGGGCTCGCCGTGGAGCTGGACGACCGGCCGGGCGGACGCGCCCAGGACCCCTGGTGGGTCGAGGACCCGAACGCCCCCGACAGCCACGACGAGCTGCGGGAACCGCTCCGTGGCCGACCGGACGCGACCGTCCCGCCGCGGCCGGCCGCCGGTGAGGACGGCGACGGGGTTCTGGTCTGGTGCCTGCCGCTGCCGGGAGCCGTCAAGGAGGACCTGCAGCTGGTCCGGCGCGGCGACGAACTGCTCCTGACCGTCGGCCCGTTCCACCGGATCGTGCCGCTGGAGTCCGGACTGCGCCGCTGCACCGTCTCCGGCGCCGCGCTGACGGACGGTGTGCTGCGGGTCCGGTTCACGCCGGATCCCGCACTGTGGCCGCGTACCTCCTGAACGGCGTACCACCGTTCGGGTAACGTCGGTAGTACGCGTCCCGTATACGGCGGTGGACCACACCTCCGCACGCGCGACGTCCGCAACCACGTCGCAGGAGTCCGCCATGAGCGAAGCCACCGATCGTCCCGCCGACGACGACGCGTGGGCCAAGGCCTGCGCCGAGGACCTGGAAGCCGAGAAGGCCCGCCGCCGCGCCGAGTACGGCCCGCCGACCGGTTCCGCGGCCGAGGAGCTCCGCAAGTTGATCGACGCCGTGGCCGACAAGGTCGCCTCCCTCCAGTCACCGCTGTTCGGCGTCGCCGCCCAGGGGGCCGTACAGCAGGTGATCAAGCAGGCGAAGGCCGCCGTCGAGCCCGTCATCGAACGCAATCCGGACGTCTTCGGCCACATCGCCGCGGCCGGCAGCGAACTCCTCGCCGCCTACCGCTCCGCCGTCGAAGGCCAGGAACGCCGCTGGACCCAGGGCGCCGCCGACCCCGGCGGCGCCTCCAAGAAGGCCGGCGACCCCACCGACCCGCGCGACGACGACAGCGGGCCGGGCGAACACATCGACCTGGACTGACCGGCACCGATAGGGCGGGAAGCGGGGCTCGGGTACGGTTGGCCATAGCGGGGCTCGACCGAAACTGAGGGATTTATGGGACTCACCATCGGCGTCGATATCGGCGGCACGAAGATCGCGGCTGGAGTGGTCGACGAAGAGGGCCGGATCCTCTCGATGTTCAAGGTGCCGACCCCCCCGACGGCTGAAGGCATCGTGGACGCGATCGCGGCGGCGGTGTCCGGCGCCAGCGAGGGACACGAGGTCGAGGCGGTCGGCATCGGCGCTGCCGGATACGTCGACGACAAGCGTGCCACTGTGCTGTTCGCGCCGAACATCAACTGGCGGCACGAGCCACTGAAGGACAAGGTCGAGCAGCGCGTCGGCCTCCCCGTCGTCGTCGAGAACGACGCCAACGCGGCGGCCTGGGGCGAATACCGCTTCGGTGCAGGCCAGGGCCACGACGACGTCATCTGCATCACGCTCGGCACCGGCCTCGGCGGTGGCATCATCATCGGCAACAAACTGCGCCGCGGACGCTTCGGTGTGGCCGCCGAATTCGGCCACATCCGGGTCGTCCCGGACGGGCTGCTCTGCGGCTGCGGCAGTCAGGGCTGTTGGGAGCAGTACGCATCCGGGCGCGCGCTCGTCCGGTACGCGAAGCAGCGTGCCAACGCCACCCCGGAGAACGCCGCGCTCCTTCTCGCCCTGGGCGACGGCACGGTGGACGGTATCGAGGGCAAGCACATCAGCGCGGCCGCCCGGCAGGGCGACCCGGTGGCGATCGACTCGTTCCGCGAGCTGGCCCGCTGGGCCGGCGCCGGACTCGCCGACCTCGCCTCGCTCTTCGACCCGTCCGCGTTCATCGTCGGCGGCGGCGTCTCGGACGAGGGCGATCTCGTCCTCGACCCGATCCGCAAGTCGTTCCGGCGCTGGCTGATCGGCGGCGAATGGCGGCCGCACGCCCAGGTGCTCGCGGCCCAACTGGGTGGCAAGGCAGGCCTGGTGGGCGCTGCCGACCTGGCCCGCCAGGGCTGAGCCCACCACGTCACGGACAACACCGGACGCCCGTCGCGCCCTCACCGGGAGCGGCGGGCGTCCGTCGTATGGTGAGCCGTATGGCTATGACAGAGCTGCCCGACTCCCGTACCGAGCCGGACGGTTCGGCCGTCATCAGAGTGCTCAGCTACAACATCCGGTCGATGCGCGACGACCGTGAGGCGCTGGCCCGCGTCATCCGCGCCTGCGCACCCGATCTGGTCTTCATCCAGGAGGCCCCGCGCTTTTTCCGCTGGCGCAAGCGCGCCGCCTGGCTCGCCGCCCACACCGACCTGGTGGTCCTCTCCGGCGGCGCCACCGCCGCCGGGCCGCTGCTCCTGTGCTCGCTGCGCGCCACCGTGGAGCGCACGGAGGACCTGCTGCTGCCGCGCACCCCCGGACTGCACCGGAGAGGCTTCGCCACGGCGGTGGTACGGATCGCGGGCACCCGGATCGGCCTGCTGAGCTGCCATCTGAGCCTGCGTCACGAGGAGCGCGTGGTCCAGGCGGACCTACTGCTCGACCGGCTGGACGCCATGGCGGTCGAGCACGTCATCGTGGCCGGCGACCTCAACGACGCACCGGAGGGGAAAGCCTTCCAGCTGCTGGCCGGGCGGCTCCAGGACGGCCGGTCCGTCCGGCCGTGGGGTGGCGAGCTCACCTTCCCGGCCCACGATCCGCGCCTGCGCATCGACGCGGTCTTTGCGAGCAGAGGCATCGAAGTCCTCGGCTGCGGAGTCCCGTCGGGCCTGCCCGGCGTCACGGAACAGGACCTGCGCGCGGCCACCGACCATCTGCCGGTACTGGCCGCGCTCAGGGTGCCCGCTCTGTCCTCGCCCACGACCGGACACCCTCGGCCGGCCTGATCCGGGGGAGCCGGCTCAGAGCCTGTCGGGTGACCTTCGACCGGAGTGCGGACGCGGCGTGGTGCGTGCGATCGCAAGGCGCCGGAAGGTTCTCGGACGGGTCTCCCCTGCTCGAACGAAGCTGAGAGCTCGGGGAAGGAGCTACCAGGGCATTTCGGCAACGCCGGAAGCGTGCGTGCCACGCCGTGGCCACCCGATCAGAGGTCGCCCGACAGGCTCTCAGACCACCGCGCCGCGCCCGGGGTCGTCGTCATCCTCGTCGTCGTGCTGCATCCGCGCGACCAGGGTGACGAAGCCGCCCAGGAAACCGCCTATGCAGACCGTGGTGAGCCACCAGGTCATCTCCCACTGCAACAGCACGGCGAGCAGCATCAGCACCGGTCCGCCGACGACCGCGAGCCAGGCGAACTTCGCCGTGACATCGGCCTCCGGCAGCGGAGGCGGCTCCGGCGGGACGAAGTGTCCCTCGTCGCTGTCGTCCGCATCGTCGCTGTCCGTCGGCTCCGCCACCTCGTAGTCGCGGGGACCGCGGACACCGGGGGCGAAGAGGACCGAGCTGCCGAGCGGCTTCTCCGGCGGCTTCTTCTTGTTGGTGCCCTTGTCCGGCTCCAGTATGTTGCGATCGCCGTCCTCCAGGAGCGCGAGGTCCTCGATCGACTTGAACGGCTTGGCGCCCGGCGGGTCCGGCGGCTCCTCGCCGTAGCCCGCGACGATCGCCTCCCAGGCGGCGTCCTCGTCGAGCGCGTCACCCTGGCTCGGACCCCCGGGTGCGTGTGGCGCAGCCGCGCCGTCCTCGGGCACGTCCGTTCCCTCGGCGGGGCGCGGTTCGCGCTCCCCCTCGCTGCCCGCGCGCTCCGCGTCGTGCTCAGCCACCTGACGTGCTCCCCTTCTTCCCGACGCTCGGAGCGAGGCGGCCGATGAACGAGTAGCTCTCGTCGAAGATCCGCTCCGCATCGTGGTCCAACGTCGCCACGTGGTAGCTCTGTTCCAGCAGGATCTCCTCGACATCCGTGGACGACACCCGGCTGAGGATCCGGGCCGAGTCCGCCGGCGGCACCACATGGTCCCGCGGGCTGTGCAGCAGCAGGAGCGGCTGGGTGACCTGCGGCAACTCCGCGTCGACCAGCCGGAAGAAATTCCGCAGGGAGTGAGCCGCGTGCAGCGGCACCCGGTCGTAGCCGATCTCGGTGGAGCCTTCCCGGGCGATGTCGTTCGCCACGCCCTTCGTGGACGGCAGCAGATGCCGGACGACCGGCAGTGCGTACGCCGCCAGGCCATGCACCTTGTTGCCCGGATTGACGAGTACCAGACCGCTGATCGCGTCCCCGTGCTTCGCCGCCAGCCGCAACGACAGCGCACCGCCCATGGACAGCCCGAAGACGAAGACCTGACGGCATCGCTCCGACAGGGCCCGCAGCTCCCGGTCCACCTCCGCGTACCAGTCCTGCCAGCCCGTGACCTGCATGTCCTCCCAGCGGGTGCCGTGCCCGGGCAGCAGCGGCAGCGCGACCGTGAGTCCCCGCTCCGCGAGATATTCGGCCCAGGGGCGCAGCGACTGAGGCGAACCGGTGAATCCGTGACAGAGGAGGACGCCGACCTCTCCGCCCTCGTGGCGGAACGGCTCGGCTCCAGGAAGGACCGGCACCGGGGTCTCCTGTTCGTGAGGCTCGAAAGGGAGCGAAAGGGAAAGGGGGAGTGCAAGAAGGATTACGGCCTGGTGCACGATAGCGAGCGGGCTCCCGGCGTCATGCGACTCCGCCTCCGGCGTTGTCGTCGGTCGACGACTCCCCCATAGCCCTCAGGCATGGGGGACCCCCTTCGCGTCGCCTCCCTCCTCCGCCTTGGATTCGAAGCCGCATGACGCCGCTCGCTGATCCACTCTCTGTCGTGCACCAGGCCGTTACCTCACCGTACGCGACGGGACTGACACCGACCAGGGCCGTCACCGGTCACAGCCGTGCTTCGGCCCGTGCCGGGCAGGAACGGTGGCAGCACCACGGGTTAAGGTCAGTGCGACAGCACACAGGAGGCACCCGAGTTGATCTACGGCGCAATGAAGTTCTCCATCGGCGGGTCATTGAAGCTCGCCTTCAGGCCGTGGGTGGAGGGCCTGGAGAACATCCCCGCTCAGGGGCCGGCGATACTCGCGAGCAACCACCTCTCGTTCTCCGACTCCTTCTTCCTGCCGGCCGTACTGGACCGCAAGGTCACCTTCATCGCGAAATCCGAGTACTTCACCGCGCCCGGCGTGAAGGGCAAGCTGACCGCTGCCTTCTTCAAGGGCGTCGGCCAGCTCCCGGTGGACCGGTCCGGTGCCCGCGGTGCCGGTGAGGCGGCGATCAAGGCCGGCATAGAGGTCATCGAGAGCGGCGGGCTCTTCGGCATCTACCCGGAGGGCACCCGGTCGCCCGACGGCCGCCTGTACCGCGGCAAGCCCGGCGGTCTCGCCCGGGTGGCGCTTGCCACCGGAGCACCCGTCATCCCCGTGGCGATGATCGACACGGAGAAGATCCAGCCGCCCGGTCAGGTGATCCCCAAGCTGATGCGCCCGGGCATCAGGATCGGGAAGCCGCTCGACTTCAGCCGCTACCACGGCATGGAGGGCGACCGCTTCATTCTCCGCTCGGTCACCGACGAGGTGATGTACGAGATCATGAAGCTCTCGGGGCAGGAGTACGTCGACATCTACGCGACCGCAGCCAAGCGCCAGATCGCGGACGAGGCGAAGCGCCGCGCGGAGGAAGAGAAGCACGCGGGCAGAAAGTCCGGCACGGAAGGGTGACGGAACAGCCGGCGCGTCACCGCGTCGGCGTCCGTCCGGGGGGTGGGGGGACATGGCCAAGCGCGAGCGGGTCGTACGGATGTCGGTCGAACAGCCGCTGTGGCGCGCGCTGACCGCGTACCGGCTTCTGACAATGGTCTACGCGATCCTGCTGGCCACTTTCGGCCGGGACAAGTACGAGCGGCCCTGGGTGGCCATCGCCTTCCTGGCCGTCATGGCGGTCTGGACGCTCGCCACCCTCCCGAAGGTCGCGAACGCCACGAGCTGCACCAAGCGGTTCCTCGGCGCCGACCTCGCCCTGGCTCTGGTCGGCATCCTCCTCACCCCGCTCGCCGACTTCGACGCCCAGCACCTCGACGGTCCGACCCTGCCGTCCATCTGGACCGCGGGCTCCGTCCTGGCGTTCGCGATCAAGGGCGGCTGGCGGTGGGCGGCGCTGGCCTCCACCTTCGTCGCCATCGTCAACATCATCGAGCGCGGCGAACCCAGCCGGGACACCTTCCACAACGTGCTGCTGGTCTGGGTCGCCTCCATCGCCGTCGGGTACGTCATCGAGGTCGCCCGCGCCAGTGAGCGCACTCTCGCCCGCGCGCTGGAGATCGAGGCGGCGACCCGGGAGCGGGAGCGCCTGGCCCGTGACATCCACGACAGCGTGCTCCAGGTCCTCGCCATGGTGCAGCGGCGCGGCACGGCACTGGGTGGCGAGGCCGCCGAGCTGGGCCGGATGGCAGGGGAGCAGGAAGTCGCCCTGCGCACCCTCGTCTCCAGCGGTCTGGTGCCCGCCATCCGGGTCTCGGAGGACACTTCCGAGGGCGCGGTGGTCCGTACGGTCGAGGTCGACGACCGGGAGGACGGCCCGTCCGGTTCGGCCGACTGCGATCTGCGCGCCCTGCTGGCCCCGCGCGTCGGCTCCCGGGTCAGCTTCGCGGAGCCCGGTGCTCCGGTTCTGCTCGCCCCGGCGGCGGCGAAGGAACTCGCGGCGGCTGTCAGTGCCGCCCTGGACAATGTCAGGGTGCACGCCGGCCAGGACGCCCAGGCGTGGATCCTCGTCGAGGACTGGCCGGACGAGGTGATCGTCACGGTCCGGGACGACGGCCCCGGCATCCCCGAGGGGCGGCTGGCCCAGGCCGAGGGGGAAGGCCGGCTGGGGGTCGCCCTGTCGATCCGGGGGCGGCTGCGCGACCTGGGTGGCACAGCAGAGTTGATTTCTGTCCCCGGCCAGGGCACCGAGGTCGAGTTGAAGGTTCCGAAGGTTTCACGGGGGAAGGCAGGATCCGGCCGATGAGCACGGAGAACACCGCAGGCGCCGAGAGCGCGCAGCGGACCATCAGGGTGATGGTCGTCGACGACCATCCGATGTGGCGCGATGCCGTCGCCCGTGACCTCGCCGAGTCCGGCTTCGACGTGGTGGCGACCGCGGGTGACGGACCGCAGGCCGTGCGCCGGGCAAGGGCCGCCACCCCCGACGTCCTGGTCCTCGACCTGAACCTGCCGGGGATGCCCGGCGTCCAGGTCTGCAAGGAACTCGTCGGCTCTCGCCCAGGCCTGCGGGTCCTGGTGCTCTCGGCGAGCGGTGAGCACGCCGACGTACTGGAGGCGGTGAAGTCCGGCGCCACCGGCTATCTGCTCAAGTCGGCCAGTACGCAGGAGCTGACCGAGGCCGTGCGGAGCACCGCCGTCGGCGACCCGGTCTTCACCCCGGGGCTTGCCGGACTGGTGCTCGGCGAGTACCGCAGGCTGGCATCCGAGCCCGTGCCCGTCGCGTCGGACGAGCCGAAGGCACCGCAGCTGACAGACCGGGAGACCGAGGTGCTGCGGCTGGTCGCCAAGGGGCTCTCGTACAAACAGATCGCCGAGCGGCTGGTCATCTCGCATCGCACCGTCCAGAACCACGTCCAGAACACCCTGGGCAAGCTCCAGTTGCACAACCGGGTGGAGCTCGTGCGGTATGCGATCGAGCGCGGCCTCGACGACGCCTGAACTCGGCGGCGTTCGAGCCCGACGGTGCCTGCGGTGAACGACGTCTGTGATCAACTGCGCCTTGCTGCGGGGATATTGACCCTCCGGCCCATCCCGAAGTGGCCTGGATCACTATGGGCGTGGTCACCGGCGAGCTCACTTCGGCGACGGGATGCTTCCACGCGGGCCGGAGTGCTGACCGGGGACGGCGACTGCCCCGGACTCGACGCGGTCCTCCGCGCCATCGTCCGCAAGGGCGTGCAGGAGTACGGCTACGACTTCATCGGCTTCCGGGACGGTCGGCGCGGCCCGCTGGAGCGCGAGACCAATGGGGGTGCCGATCGCCGATGCGACCGCCCGGCTCAAGACGGTCGATCCGGTGCTCTACGCGGAGGTCGGCGTCTTCCTCGGCTGAGTGCGAGCGGCGCACCAGGGACAGGGGCCGTATATTCGCGGCTATCCGGCCCGTGACTCTGTCTTTCTGGAGAAATCGTGGAAATCCTGGCATTCGGTGTGCAGTCCGACGAGAAGCCGCTGATCGAGAAGGCCTTCGCCGGACAGCACGAGGTCCGCTGCCTGGACGTATTCCTCAACAAGGACACCGCCCCCATCGCGGCGGGCTACGAGATCATCTCCACCAGCGTCAACGCCGACCTGGGCAGTGGCGTTCTGCAGACGCTCGCCGCGGGCGGCACGCAGATGATCGCCCAGCGCTCCACGGGCTTCAACAACATCGACCTCGACGTCGCCGAACGTCTCGCCCTGCGGGTCGCCCGCGTCTCGTACTACTCGCCGTACTCGGTCGCCGAATTCGCCTGGACGCTCGCCATGGCGGTCAACCGCCGCATCATCCGCGCCACGAGACGCACCCGCGACTTCGACTTCCGGCTCGACGGTCTCCTCGGCCGGGACATGCGCGGCCGCACGGTCGGCGTGATCGGCACGGGCAAGATCGGCGAGGCCTTCACCCGTATCGCCCATGGCTTCGGGATGAAGCTGCTCGGCTGGGACGTGGTCGAGAACCCCGCCTGCACCGAACTCGGCATGACCTACGTCGAGAAGGAACAGCTCCTCGCCGAGTCCGACCTGATCAGTCTCCATGTCCCGCTGGTGCCCGCGACCCACCACATCATCGGCAGGGACGCCCTGGCCGCGATGAAGGACGACGCCATCCTGATCAACTCCAGCCGTGGCGGACTGGTGGACACCTCGGCCCTGGTCACCGCATTGCGGGCGGGCCGCTTCACGGGCGTCGGACTCGATGTGTACGAGGCGGAGGCCGGGCTCTTCTTCCTCGACAAGTCCCTGGAGGTCGTCGACGACGACACCCTGGCCCGGCTCGTCACCTTCCCGAACGTCATCGTCACCTCGCACCAGGCGTACTACACGGAGGACGCCGTGACGCAGATCATCGACGCCACCGTGCAAAACGTCGCCGACTACCTGGCCCGCCGCCGCAGCGACAACGTCCTCGTCCCCAGGCTTCCTCAGGACTAGGAGGGCACTGAAGATCTTGGCCGGGCTCCCGACGCCTTGCACGCACATCTGCGGCGTTGCCAAAACGGCCTGATAGCTCCGCTATGAGGCCGCTTCGGCGCCTTGCAGCTGCACGCACCAGACGCCGCTCGCTGATCCGGCCAAGATCTTCAGCACCCTCCTGGGAGGGTGCAGACATTGCCGGTCACGGCGCTGGAGCCCCGGACTCCCCGGCGGATTCCGGAGCCCCGTCCGCGTCCGCGGTCAGCCGGGCACGGGCAGCCCTGCCAGCAGCTCGGTGACGATCGACGCGCCGCGCAGCGTCAGCACGGACTCCGGGTGGAACTGCACCGACGCGAACCCGCCCCCGCGCAGCGCGTGCAGTTCCCCGGTGGCCGCGTCCCGGCTCACCTCGATGGAGTGCGCGGCCAGCTCGGCGACCGTCTCGTCATCGCAGCGTGCGGTGAAGCTGTTGTAGAAACCGACCGTCTCCGGGCGCCCGAACAGCTCGATCCGGGTCTGCGCGCCCTGGTACGGCACAGTCTTGCGGACGATCTCCAGACCCAGCTCCGCCGCGATCAGTTCATGCCCCAGGCACACCCCCAGCAGCCCGTGCCGGTGCTCCCGGACCAGCTCCGCGGCGAACTCGCGCAGCAGCCGCATCTTCGGATCGCCGGTGTCCGCCGGATCCCCGGGGCCGGGGCCCAGCACGACCGGGCCCGTGTGCGCCCGTACGGTCTCCCGCAGCCCCGGCTCGTCGTAGCGGTGCACCGACACCTCAAGACCCGAGGCGCGCAGCAGATGCGCCAGCATCGCGGTGAAGGTGTCCTCCCCGTCGATCACCAGCGCATGGCCGGAGAACTCCTGCGTGCGCTCCTGCATCCGCAGCCAGAACGTTGCGAGCCCGTCCCGCCGGGCGTCCAGGGCGGCTCGCACCCGAGGGTCGCCGGCCAGTCGCGGACGCGTCTCCTCCGTCCGAGGCCGTCCCGGCCGCACGCCCAGTGCGGTCAGTACCCCCGCCGCCTTCGCGTGGGTCTCGGCGACCTCGCTGTCCGGATCGGAGTGGCGTACGAGCGTCGCCCCGACCGGCACCCGCAGCCGTCCGTCGGCCGCGATGTCGGCGGTTCGGATCAGGATCGGCGAGTCCAGGGTCTGTGCCCCGCCCGGCTCCTGCCGCAGCAGGGCCAGCGCGCCCGCGTAGTAGCCGCGGCCGCCGGGCTCGTACCGCTCGATGACCCGGCACGCGTTCTGCACGGGCGAGCCGGTGACGGTCGCGGCGAACATGGTCTCCTTCAGCACCTCCCGCACATCCAGCGAGGAGCGCCCGCGCAGCTCGTACTCGGTGTGCGCGAGATGCGTCATCTCCTTGAGCCGCGGCCCGATCACCACGCCGCCCATGTCGCCGACGGTGCACATCATCTTCAGTTCCTCGTCGACCACCATGGAGAGCTCCTCGGTCTCCTTGCGGTCGCCGAGGAAGGTCAGCAGGCTCTCGGCGGTCGGCCCTTCGGCGGGGTAGCGGTACGTTCCGCTGATCGGGTTCATCACGACCGTCCCGCCGGACATCCGCACATGCACCTCCGGGCTGGCGCCGACCAGCGTCCGCTCCCCGGTGTCCACGACGAACGTCCAGTACGCACCCCGCTCACCGGCCAGCAGCCGACGGAACAGGGCCAGCGCGTCGGACCGCCCGAACCCCGGGATGTCGCCCTGGAAGGTCCGCCGGATGACGAAGTTCGCGCCCTCGCCCTTCCCGATCTCGTCCTCGATGACCCGTCGGACGACGTCGGCGTACTCCTCGTCGGGGACGTCGAAGGCGCCGCCCTCGACCCGTACGTCATGATGGGGCAGCGCGGCGAGCACCTCGTCCAGCGGAAGCTCGTACGTTTCGTCCGCGACCAGCACGGACAGCGGCGTCCCGTCGTCGCGCACGTCGAATCCGCGCTCGGCGATCTGCCGGAACGGCACCAGGGCGAGCGAGGGCTGCGGTCCGACCGGGAGACCGGCGAGCCGGCCGGCCTCCCGGACCCGGCCGATCAGCACCTCGACGATGTCGTGGTCGTGACCAGGAGTCCGCCTGCGCAGCAGCGCGAACGGCGGGCAGTCGTCCCGGACCAGCCGGGCGAGGACGGGTGCGGTGCGATGAGGCATGGGGTGGTGTTCCTTCCGGATGGAGGAACGGCCCCGAAACGCAGAGAAGGCCGCCCCTCGGGCGGCCTTCGCGTGGTCTGTCGCGCGCGATGAATCAGTGGGCCGCCGGATGAGCGGTCCACCACCAGTTCTGGTGCGTCTGCGCGAACATGTCCGAACCCTATCGGACGCCCGGTTCCTCCGGGCGCGCGTCTCAACTGTTGAGCGTGCGGATGGATGCCCCCCTCGACCCCGTAATGTTGTGGTTGTGACCGTGAACGCCAATACCTCCGTCGCCGGTGGCAACACCTGGCGAGACCTTCCCGCGGCGCAGCAGCCCGAGTACCCCGATGCCGAGGCTCTGCGCGATGTACTCGCGGACCTCGCGTCGTATCCGCCGCTCGTCTTCGCGGGCGAGTGCGACCAGCTGCGCGCCCGCTTGGGAGCCGTCGCCAAGGGCGAGGCGTTCCTGCTGCAGGGCGGCGACTGCGCCGAGGCCTTCGACGCCGTGTCGGCCGACCACATCCGGGCCAAGCTGAAGACGCTGCTCCAGATGAGCGCCGTCCTTACCTACGCGGCCTCCGTGCCCGTCGTCAAGGTGGGCCGGATCGCAGGCCAGTACTCCAAGCCGCGCTCCAAGTCGACCGAGACCCGCGACGGCGTGACCCTGCCGACCTACCGCGGTGACTCCGTCAACGGCTTCGCCTTCACCGAGAAGGCCCGCGTCCCGGACCCGGACCGGCTGAAGCAGATGTACCACGCGTCCGCTTCCACGCTGAACCTGGTCCGCGCCTTCACCACCGGCGGTTACGCCGACCTGCGCCAGGTCCACGCCTGGAACCAGGACTTCGTGAAGTCGTCCCCGTCCGGTCAGCGTTACGAGGCGCTGGCCCGCGAGATCGACAACGCGCTGAACTTCATGAAGGCGTGCGGCACGGACCCGGCCGAGTTCAAGGCGGTCGAGTTCTACTCCTCGCACGAGGGGCTGCTGCTGGACTACGAGTCGGCGCTGACCCGCGTCGACTCGCGCACCGGTGAGCTGTACGACACCTCCGGTCACATGGTCTGGATCGGTGAGCGCACCCGCCAGATGGACGGCGCGCACATCGAGTTCGCCTCGAAGATCCGTAACCCCATCGGCATCAAGCTCGGCCCGACGACCACCGTCGACGAGGCGCTCGGATACATCGACCGCCTCGACCCGGACCGCGAGCCCGGCCGGCTGACCTTCATCGTCCGGATGGGCGCCGACAAGGTCCGCGACAAGCTCCCCGCGCTGGTCGAGAAGGTCACCGCCTCCGGTGCGGTCGTCGCCTGGGTCACCGACCCGATGCACGGCAACACCTTCGAGGCGGCCTCCGGCCACAAGACCCGTCGCTTCGACGACGTCCTGGACGAGGTCAAGGGCTTCTTCGAGGTGCACAAGGGCCTCGGCACGCACCCGGGCGGTATCCACGTCGAGCTCACCGGTGACGACGTCACCGAGTGCGTCGGCGGCGGCCACGAGATCTTCGTGGACGACCTGCACCAGCGCTACGAGACCGCTTGCGACCCGCGGCTCAACCGCAGCCAGTCGCTGGACCTGGCGTTCCTGGTCGCCGAGATGTACCGGGACCAGTAGCCGTCACGGCAGGTAGCGCGCGTACGACTGTGGGGCACGGATCGATGTGATCCGTGCCCCACAGGGCATTCCGGGACTTTTACCGGTACTGGGCGCCGGGTAAGGTTAGGTAAGCCTCACCGTTCAGCGGGGTGGCATCCATGACCCATCCTGCCGGGAGGTGAACCGCATGTACGTCTGCTCGTGTTTCGGCATTACGGAGCAGCAGGTCAAGGAACATGCGGACGCCGGGGCGTGCACCCCCCGCCAGATAGCCAACGCCTGCAAGGCGGGCACCGACTGCGGTGGCTGTGTCCGCCGGATTCAGGCGATGCTCGGTCGCGGTGCGTGCGTGCGCCGGGAACTGCTGGGCGAGAAGCAGGCCCCCGGTGACGCCCCCGGGCAGACCCTCTCGACCGCACCGGGTGCGGCCCCCCGCATCGGTCCGGGCATCGCCCCCGGACGGATCCCGGGCATCGGTCCCGGTCCGGTCCCGGGCATCCGGCTCCCCGACGCGGCCTGAACCCGGCTCTCCCGGACCCGCCGTCCCGGGCAGGGCTGTTCCCTGGCTCAGCTGTCAGGCTGTTCGATCTGCTGCGCGATGTAGAGCGGCTCGCCGAGCTTCTCGATCAGTTCCAGCTGGGTGTCGAGGTAGTCGATGTGATGCTCCTCGTCCTCCAGGATCGATTCAAAGATATTTGCGGACGTGATGTCGCCCTTCCCGCGCATCAACTCGATACCGCGCTTGAGCCGGTCGATCGCCTCCACCTCGACCTGGCGGTCGGCCTGGAACATCTCGGTGACCGTCTGGCCCACGCGTACATGGAAGAGCCGTTGGTAGTTGGGGAGTCCATCGAGGAAGAGGATGCGGTCCGTCAGGGTCTCGGCGTGCTTCATCTCGTCGAACGACTCGGACCGGGTGTACTTCGCGAGCTTCGTCCAGCCGAAGTTGTCCTGCATCTTTGCGTGCAGGAAGTACTGATTGATGGCAGTCAATTCGGCGGTCAGCTGTTCGTTCAGGAACTCGAGGACCTCGGGGTCGCCCTGCATCGCAGAGGCTCCTTCCAACCGGTGAACTGGGCACGTTGGCCGCATCCTCGCACCGCACCCCCCAGTCGTCCAGTAAGTGCATGCTTAGTACGAGTTGCCCGAATAGTCGCGACCCTGGTCATGACCACCCCTGCCTGTCTGTCACCATGGAGGCATGGGTCAGCCGGAAAGCCGGGAATACCGCGAATCAGAGCAGTCCGAGCTTCCGCCGGGTCAGCGACTGCAGCGCGGTTGGCCGGTTACCCACTACGGGCCCGTTCCCAAGTTCAAGCCCGATCGCTGGGAGTTCCGGGTCTTCGGAGCCACCGTGGACGGCGAGAAGCACTGCTGGAACCACCAGGAGTTCTCGGCCCTGCCGTTCTCCTCGGTCGTCGCCGATCTGCACTGCGTGACGAAATTCAGCATGCTCGGGGCCGAATGGGGCGGGGTCCTCGCCCGTACGATTCTGGAACTCGCGCCACCCGCGCCCCAGGTCACGCATGTGATGGTCTGGGCGGAGTACGGATTCAGCTCGAACTTGCGGCTCGCCGACTTCACCTCGGACCGCACGCTTTTCGCCACCCACAAGGGCGGTGAGCTGCTCACCGCGGAGCATGGCTTCCCGCTGCGCCTCGTCGTGCCGCACTTGTACGCCTGGAAGGGGCCCAAGTGGGTCCGGGGCGTCGAGTACATGACGGCCGATCGCCGGGGCTTCTGGGAGGAGCGCGGCTACCACAACATCGGCGACCCGTGGCGCGAGCAGCGCTACTCCTACCAGGAAGAGCCCGGGGAAGGCCCCGAGCTCTGACCTGGCGGTCCCGGTGCGGGGGAGGTCGTCAGTGGTGGTACTGGTGTACCACCGCGTGGCCCTTGCCGCGGCCGATCATCCACTTGTTGACCGGTGTGGTGGCGACGAAGGCGACGGCCAGCGACAGTGCGAGCGTTCCCCAGAACAGCGCGTCGGCGAGCTGTGCGTCCATGGCGCCCGGCCACAGGACGATCACGCCGTTGTCGATCAGTTCCATCACCGCGATGGAGAGGGTGTCGGCGGCCAGGGCGACCCGGAATGCCGTACGGAAGTCGACGCCGGCCTTCAGGATCGAGCGCAGCGTCAGCGTGTAGCCGAAGAAGAATGCCAGGACGATCGCGAGGACCATCGTCCCCGTGTTGCCCCAGCCGAGCGCTGTGCCGATCACCATGCCGAGGATCTCACCGATGGCGCATCCGGTGAGGCAGTGCAGTGTGGCGCGCGCGGCCATGGCCCAGTCGACCGGGCCGGGGGAGTGCGCAGTGTGGCCGGCGTGAGCCGAGTGGTCGGCGTGGCTGCTGCCGTTGTGGCCCTGTCCGTGGTGCTCGTGGTGCTGCTGATGCTCTCCGTCGCGCGTGTCGTGCTGCATGGCGATCCCCCAATGCCGGTAGCGGTTCCTGTCGACAACAGGAACCATATACCCCCGAGGGGTATTCCGCCATTGAGTTTCGCGGTCAGCCGCGGTCGCGCAGCCCCTTCAGTCGCGCCACATCCGCCGCATGGCCTTCCTTGCCGCCCGGCGTCTCGATGATCAGTGGTACTCCAGCCGTCGCCGGATGGGCGAACAGCTCCCGGAACGGCTCCTCGCCGATGTGTCCGGCGCCGATGTTCTCGTGCCGGTCCTTGTTGGCTCCCACCACGTCCTTGGAGTCATTGGCGTGTATCAGCTTCAGCCGCCCCTCGCCGACCGTGTCCACCAGCAGGTCCAGGGTCTGCTTCATGCCCGCGGGGCCCGCCAGATCGTGCCCCGCCGCGTAGATGTGGCAGGTGTCGAGACAGATACCGAGCTTGGGGTGGGCGTCGAGAGCGTCGAAATACGGGCCGAAGTCCCAGGCCCGCGAGCAGAGCGAGAATCCCTGTCCGGCGGTCGACTCCAGCAGCAGATACGGGTCGTCGTCATGGGTCAGTTCGTCGAGGAGCGGCCTCATGTGCGTCCGTACCTGCGCCAGAGCCTCCGCGCGCGGCCGGCCGCCGGTCGCCGAGCCGGTGTGCACCACGACGCCCAGGGCGCCGATCTCACGGGCCCGGCGCAGGGAGTGGCGCAGCGAGTCCACGGACTTCTCCACGGTGGCCTCGGTGTGCGAGCCGAAATTGATCAGGTACGGGGCGTGGACATAGACCGGTATCGACTCGGCGGCACACTCGGCGCGGAACTGTTCGTCCTGTGCCGGGTTCCCAGCGGGCGTGGCCCAGCCGCGCGGATTGGCGACGAAGACCTGGACGGTCTCCGCCCCCATCTCGCGGGCGTAGGGCAGGCCGACCTTCGCGAGGCCGCCGGCCACGGGGACATGGCCGCCGACGGGGTTGCGCATATGGATCTAAAGCCCCTTGGTCTTGATGGTGATGGTGCTGCCCTCGGGGGCCTGCTTGCCGCCGTCCACGGACTGACTGGCGATCTTGTCGCTGAAGGAGAGGAACGGGCGGTCGACCTTGACCTCGAAGCCCGCCTGCTTCAGCAGCCTCGTCGCCTCGTCGACGTCCTTGCCGGTGACGTCCGGCACGTCGATCATCCGCGGGCCCTTGGAGACCGTGAGCGTGATGGTGTCGCCCTCGGCGACCTGGGCACCCTGGCCCGGGGACTGGTGCGCGATGTCGCCCTCGGCCTCGGGAGAGTTGACGCGGCCGGGCAGCACCTTGGCCTTCAGCCCTTCCTCGTCCAGTGCGGCGGTGGCGTCCTGGACCGACAGCCCGGTGACATCGGGGACATCGACCGGGCTGCCCTTGCTGACGACCAGGGCGACCGCGGAGTCGGGGTGGCGCTCGGCGCCCGCCCCGGGATCCGTACGGATCACGTCGCCCCGGCCGAACTCCGTGCTGAACTCCCTGGTGACCATGCCGGGCACCAGCCCGTTCTTCTTCAGTGCCTGCCTGGCCTCGGCCAGCGCGAGGCCCTCGACGGCGGGCACCTTCACGATCTCCGGGCCGCGCGACACGGTGATCGTCACCGAGCCGTTGCCCCGGATCCGGGCGCCGGACTTCGGATCGCTGTCGATGACCCTGCCGCGCTCGACGCTGTCGCTGTAGGCACGCTTGACGCTTTTCAGCTCCAGCCCGGAGTCGGAGAGCCGCTGCCCGGCCTCCTTCTCGGTCTGGCCGAGCAGGGAGGGCACCCGGGTGAACTGTCCCGAGTTGATGTACCAGACACCGGCACCGGCCCCGAGTACCAGCAGCACGGCGACGATCGCGGCAAGCATTCCGCGCCGCGGCCCGCGTCGGGCCTGCCGGTCCTGCTCGGGCGGCAGCGGCGGGGGCATCTCGAGCCGGCTGGTGTGGTGGGCCGTGCCCTGACCGTCCGGGAGTACCCGGGGGATCACACTCGTGCGGTCCTCGGCGACATCGTGCACCTCGGCGAGGGACTGCGGCGGTACAGCGTCCAGTTGTTCATCGGTGAGCGCGGCGCGCGCGGTGCGGGCCTCGGCCAACAGGGCCACCGCGTCGAACGGGCGGACCTCGGGGTCACGGGCGGTGGCGCTCGCGACCAGGCGGTCCAGCTCGGCCGCGAGCCCGGGGACGACGGCCGACGGGGCCGGGACGTCCTCATTGAGGTGCTGGTAGATGACCTGAGCGGGGGAGTCGCCGGTGTGCGGCTTGGCGCCCGTCAGCATCTCGTACAGCACGACACCGCAGGCGTACACATCGGCGCGGGTGTCCGCCGTGCCGTGCTCGATCTGCTCGGGGGCGAGGTAGGAGACGGTGCCCAGGACGGATCCGGTGGTGTTCGTGACGGCGCCCACAGCCCGCACGAGACCGAAATCCGCGACCTTCACCCGGCCGTCGTCCCCTATCAGGACGTTCTCCGGCTTCATGTCGCGGTGCACGAACCCCGCCCGGTGTGCGGCACCGAGTGCGGCGAGTACCGGCTCCAGGATGTCCAGGGCGGCCCGCGGCTGCAGGGCGCCGCGCTCGCGCAGGATGTCGCGCAGCGTGCAGCCCGCGACATACTCCATCGCCAGGTAGACGTACGCCCCCTGGGCGCCCTGGTCGAAGACCGCGACCACATTGGGGTGGGCGAGCCTGGCCACCGACTTGGCCTCGCGGATGAAGCGCTCGACGAACGAGGCGTCGGTCGCGAGCGCCGGGTGCATCACCTTGAGGGCGAGCACCCGGTCGAGCCGGGTGTCCATGGCCCGGTAGACCGTGGCCATCCCGCCCACGGCGATGCGGGCATCGACGCGGTAACGGCCGTCGAGCAGCTGCCCGACAAGGGGGTCCTGGAGGGTCTTATCCACGCAGCCGAGTCTACGAGTCACCGTGGACACGACCGACGGGCCGGGGCGATCCCGGGTCCGTACTGCAGCCGAGCCGTGACAGGGACATGCGCATCAGCGGCGTACGGACCCGGCGGACGCGCGCTCAGAACGCCGGCCGCTCCGGGTCCAGCACCGCCCGCCCCTCCACCGGTGAGGAGGCCTCGGCGAAGTGGCGCCGCGGGATCCGGCCCGCGCGGTACGCCAGCCGTCCCCCGTCCACCGCGTGCCGCATCGCCGCCGCCATCAGCCCGGGCTCCTGCGCCCGGGTCACCGCCGACGCCAGCATCACCGCCGCGCAGCCCAGCTCCATCGCGAGGGCCGCGTCCGAGGCGGTCCCGGCGCCCGCGTCGAGAATGACCGGCACCCGGGCCTGCTCGACGATCAGCTGGAAGTTGTGCGGATTACGGATGCCGAGCCCGGAGCCGATGGGGGAGCCGAGCGGCATGATCGCCGCGCATCCCACGTCCTCCAGTTTCCGGGCGAGCACCGGGTCGTCGCTGGTGTACGGCAGGACGGTGAACCCGTCGTCCACCAGGGTCTCCGCGGCGTCCAGCAGCTCGATCGGGTCGGGCAGCAGAGTCCGCTCGTCGGCCACGACCTCCAGCTTGATCCAGTCGGTGCCCAGCGCCTCGCGGGCCAGCCGGGCGGTCAGCACGGCCTCGCCCGCGGTGAAGCAGCCCGCCGTGTTCGGCAGGACGCGGATCGAGAGGCGTTCGAGAACGGAGAGGACCGAGCCCTGCACGGTCGGGTCGAGGCGGCGCATCGCGACGGTGGTCAGCTCGGTGCCGGACGCTGTCAGGGAGCGTTCGAGCACGTCGAGACTGGGCGCCCCGCCCGTTCCCATGATCAGCCGGGAGCCGAACGTGGTGCCGCCGAGGGTGAAGAGATCGTCGGACATGGTCAGCCTCCCTGGACCGCGGTGAGGACCTCGATCCGGTCGCCGTCGGCGAGGGCGGCGGCCGACCAGCGGCTGCGCGGGACGACGGTCTCGTTGAGGGCCGCGGCGACCCCGGAGGGCGCCGCCGTGAGAGTCGCCACAAGGGTCTCCAGGGTGGTGCCCGCGGCGATCGAACGGGGATCGCCGTTCACGGAGACGGTGAGCGGGAGGGAGTCGGTCATGCGGGCTGCTCCTGACGTACGGAGGCGGAGGGCGGTACGGCGGCGGGTGCGAATCGTCCGGGGGCGAAGGGGCGGGCCACGGCGGGCAGCTCGCCGGTGGTCAGCAACTCGGCCATGGCGTCACCCGTGACGGGGGTGAGCAGTACGCCGTTGCGGTGATGGCCGGTGGCGAGGTGGAGGCCGGGCAGGGCGGTGCGGCCGAGCAGCGGGGCGTTGTCGGGGGAGGCGGGGCGAAGGCCGGCCCGGGTCTCGGTGAGCGGCAGTTCGGTGATGCCGGGCACCAGCTCGTGGGCGTCGCGCAGCAACTCGTACACCCCGCCCGCCGTGACGGTGGTGTCCCAGCCCATTTCCTCGCTGGTCGCGCCGACGACGAGCTCGCCGTTCTCGCGCGGGACGAGATAGACATGGCTGCCCCGGACCACGGCCCGCACGGTGCGGGTGAGGAACGGCGCGTAAGCGGCGGGCACGGTCAGCCGGAGCACCTGTCCCTTCACGGGCCGCACCGGGGGGACGACCTCGTCCGGCAGCCCGGCGAGCCGCCCGCTGAGGCTGCCCGAGGCGAGTACGACCTGGTCGGCGGCCAGCTCCGTACCGGCCGTGAGTACGGCTCCGGTGGCCCGGTCCCGTGCCACCCCGAGGCGTTCCGCCCAGTCGCGGTGGAAGACCACCCCGGCCCGTTCGCAGGCCGTCAACAGAGCGGCGGCCAGTCGACGGGGGTCGACCTGGTGGTCGCCGTCGACCCGTAGACCGCCGCGCACGCCCGGCGCCAGCATGGGCTCCAGCCGGCGGCACTCACGGCCGGTGAGCCACTCCGACTCGAGCCCCGAACGCTGCTGCAGCGCGTGCAGCTCCCGCAGATGGGCGCGGTCGTCGGAGTCCAGGGCGACCGCCAGGGTGCCGCAGGCGCGGAAGCCGATGTCCTGGCCGCTCGCCGCCTCCAGTTCGGCCGCGAAGGCCGGGTAGCGCGCGGCGGACGCGGCATTGAGTTCGAGCAGCATCTGCTCGCCGTAGTGGAGTTCGGTGACGGCGGCGAGCATCCCGGCCGCGACCTGGGCGGCCCCGCCGCCCGGTTCGGGGTCGACGACCGCGGTGCGCAGACCGCGCTGTGCAGCCCGCCAGGCGGTCACCAGACCGATGATCCCGCCCCCGATGACGAGGACGTCGGATCCTTGTGCGGATACGGATGTGTTCCCGGAAGAACGCATGGGCGTCCAGCCCCTCCCTTCGCCGGCATGACCCGGATCAGGTGCGTACGGTCGGAGGCCGCCCAGCCTCCCTCTCAGCCCGGTGCGTCCGGGCTCCCGCGAGTGTCTTACGGTGGCCACCCTAGTGCCCCTCCCGGCAGGTTTTGCCCCGTCGCGTCGGGCGAACATGGCCGGTCACGGCACTGGACCCCGTCCCCCGGACCCGATAAAGGAGCAGCAGCCATGGCCCGTTCGCTCGATGGACTCGTCCTCTCGCCGGTCGCCGACCAGGCGCCGGGCCAGGTCGGCACCCGTACCCGCTTCACGTACCACGAGGAGGACGGCCGGATCTGGGCCGAGTACGCGGGCGGCGACGTGGTCCGGGGCCATCTCGTCGGCACCAGGACCGCCGATCGACTCGACTTCCGGTACGTCCAGTTGAAGCAGGACGGAACGACGTCCTCCGGACACTGCCTCTCCACCGTCGTCGACCTCGCCGACGGCCGGGTGCGGCTGGACGAGCGGTGGGAGTGGGAGTCGCAGGAGGGCAGCGGGACGAGCGTGGTCGAGGAAGTGCCTAGCTGACTGACCGTCAGGTGTTTAAGGTGGACGGGTGAGCGAGCAGCAGACTGAGCAGCTGGACCGGCGGACCGAGCGCCGCATCGTCATCGTCGGTGCGGGCATGGCCGGTGTGCAGACCGCGGTGGCCCTGCGGGAACAGGGCTTCACCGGCCCGGTCACCCTGATCGGTGCCGAACCCCACCAGCCCTACGACCGGCCGCCACTGTCCAAGGCGGTACTGCTCGGCGAGGCCGAGGACTCCGCCTTCGACATCGACTTCGAGGCGCTCGACATCGAGCTGCAACTGGGCCGCGACGTGACCGGCCTCCGGTCCGAGGCGCATGAACTGGACACCCCGACGGGTTCCGTCCCGTACGACGTCCTGGTCATCGCCACCGGCGCCGAACCGGTCGAGCTGCCGGGCTCCGAGGGTGTGCGCGGCGTCCATCTGCTGCGCACCCTCGACGACGCCGCACGGCTGCGGCCGGTCCTCGGCGAGCAGCACACCGTCGTGGTCGTCGGCGCCGGATGGATCGGCGCGGAGTTCGCCACCGCGGCCCGCGCCGCGGGCTGCGAGGTCACCGTCGTCGAGGCCGCCGACCGGCCGCTCGCGGGCGTCCTGCCCGCCGAGGTCGCCGCTCCGATGGCCCGCTGGTACGGGGAGAGCGGCGCGGAACTCCTCACCGGCGCCCCGGTGGCCCGCATCGAGCCCGGCCGGGTGGTCCTCGCCGACGGCCGCGCACTCGCGGCAGGAGCGGTGGTCGTCGGGATCGGTGCCCGGCCCGCCACCGCCTGGCTGGCCGGCTCCGGCATCGCGCTCGGACCGGACGGATCGGTGACCGCCGACGAAGCGCTGCGGACCTCGCTGCCCGATGTGTACGCCGTCGGGGACTGTGCCTCCTTCCCCTCCGCGCGATACGGCACGCGCCTCCTCGTCCACCACTGGGACAACGCCGTCCAGGGGCCGCGGACCGCCGCCGCCAACATCATCGGCGCCGGCTCCCGCGGGGCGCCGCAGCCGCTTACGTACGACCCCGTGCCGTACTTCTGGTCCGAGCAGTTCGACCGGTTCGTGCAGTACGCGGGCCATCACGGGGGCGCCGACACCCTGCTGTGGCGCGGCGACCCGGACGGTCCCGCCTGGTCGGTGCTCTGGCTGCGGGACGGCGTGCTGGTCGCCGTCCTCGCCGTCGGCCGGCCGCGCGACCTGGCCCAGGGGCGCAAGCTCATCGAGGCGGGGGCGCGGCTCGATGAGGCGCTGGCGGCCGATCCCTCCGTGCCGCTGAAATCGACGGTACGTCAGTAACGGCCTGGTGCACGATAGAGAGTGGATCAGCGAGCGGCGTCATGCGGCTTCGAATCCAAGGCGGAGGAGGGCGGAGACGCGAAGGGGGTCCCCCCCCCCATGCCTTAGGGCTCTGGGGGAGTCGTCGACTGACGATAACGCCGGAGGCGGAGTCGCATGACGCCGGGAGCCCGCTCGCTATCGTGCGCCAGGCCGTAACGGCCGCCCCTGTGAAGGGGCCGGTGTGCAATATCCGTCATGCGGACGCCTCTTGGTCGTGGGTCAAAATTGGTGCAGTGTGCAGCTTTTGGATTACCGACCCTCTTCCAAAGGATGTGCATGTCCCCCTACCGATGGGTCCGCGCCCTGCGCGGAATATCCGTGGCGGCGGCCTCGATCGCCCTCATCGGCGGTGCAGTTGCCGCCCCGGCGTACGCGGGTACCGCCCCTGCCCCCGGCTCCAACCCGGCCGTCGACTACCAGGACCCGGTCGACGCGCTGCCACCGGTCTCCCGCCCGGACACCGAGCACTGCGCGGTGACGGCCGTCGAGCACGACTTCGGTTACACGCTCGGCGGGCCGCCGTACACCACCACGCTCACCCCGCCCGCCCGGTGCAAGGGCCCCTGGAACAAGGTCGTCCTCGACTGGTCGGGCAGCGTGAAGGGGCGTCAGTACGACCGTCTCGCCGCAGTGTTCGTCGGCGGCGCGGAGGTGTTCCGCACCAGCACGGCCGAGCCCGACGACGACGGCATCAGCTGGCACGTCGCCAAGGACATCACCGAGTTCGCGCCCCTCCTCAAGGACCCGCAGAAGCTTCAGCTGGAGCTCGGAAACGTTGTCAACGACACGTACACCGGCGTGTACCACGTGAAGCTGACGATCACGTACTACCGGGCCGACCGGCG
This sequence comes from Streptomyces sp. NPDC051286, assembly GCF_044455345.1. Classification (NCBI taxonomy): domain Bacteria; kingdom Bacillati; phylum Actinomycetota; class Actinomycetes; order Kitasatosporales; family Streptomycetaceae; genus Streptomyces; species Streptomyces sp. NPDC051286. The sequence goes on from NZ_JBITER010000001.1 coordinate 454,603, forward strand.
CCACCCGGCCGCCACCACGGCCGACCGGATCGTCCCCCTGGGCAACACCGCCTCCACCGCCGCCCCTTGGCTGAGCGTCGGCAAGGGCGGCTCCACCAGCACCGACGTCACCTTCCCGCGCAATCTGACCGGCGCGCGCCTGCAGGTCTACGCACGCGGCGGCGGCTGCGACGAGCAGTGGTTCGACGCGGTCCCCAGCGACCTCGCGGCCACCGCCCCCGACTACCTCTGCGGCGGCGGCCCCTACCGCGAGGTGCAGGTCACGGTGGACGGGCGCCCCGCGGGCCTCGCCCAGCCGTATCCGGTCGTCTACTCCGGCGGCATCGTGCCGACCCTGTGGCGGCCGGTGCCGGCCATCGACCAGTTCCGGACCGAGGCGTACGACATCGACCTCACCCCCTTCGCGGGCGAACTGGCCGACGGCCGGCCGCACGCCATCGGGATCACTCCGTACGGCGCTGCCGACACCTGGATCGTCGACGGTTCGCTCTTCCTCGACACGGACGCGCACGCGTCACGTACGAGCGGCCAGGTGACCGTCAACACGCTCACCGGCACTCCCGCCGTGAAGACCGTTCAGACCCCGCGTGAGGACGGCTCCACCCACGTCTCCGTGTCGACCGGCCGCTCCTGGAAGATCTCGGGCTACGTCCGGACCTCGAAGGGCCGGGTCACCACCACTGTCGAGCAGGAATTCGCGTACACCAACACGGACACGGTCTCCAGGACCGGGCAGCAGCAGACGATGCACCAGCGCGACCACGGCGCCACCACGGTGACGACCAGGACGGGCGGGCGTACCAGCGCACAGCGGCACGCCTGGTCCTACCCCATCGACGTCGACATGGACATCCCGGTCTACGGCGACTACAACAACTACGACCTGAGGGCCGCCGTCACCCAGCGCCGTGTGCTGATCGACACCTCCCGGACGGGCTCCGCGCGCGTGTGGCGCACGGACGCCGTCACGGACGACACCGTGGACTCGACCGGCAACCTCGCCCGCACGGACGGCGTGGTCACCGCCGCGGACGGAGCCTCGGTCGAGAAGTACCGGGGCACCACCGACACCGGGGCCTGCTACTCGCGTGTCCTGGAGTCCGCCCACGGCTGGATCACCAGCGACCAGGAGTCCCGTTGCCGCGTCGCGGACGTGGTTCGCGAGGCCCTGAAGGGATGAGTCCGGGTATCGGCTGTCAGTGCGGGATGGCAGGCTTGTCCTGTGACCGAGATTGACGCAAAGATCGATGCTCTCGTCCCTGCCTGGCTCCACCTTCCCGATATCGCAGAAATGTTCGATATCGAGGTGACGCGCGTGCGGCAGCTGGTCAAGGAAGGCCAGCTCATCGCCGTACGACGTGGTGAGAACCGGGCGCTCCAGGTGCCTGCTGCCTTCATCGACGGCAACAAGGTGGTCAAGGGCCTCTCCGGCACCCTGACGCTCCTGAGGGACGACGGCTTCTCCGACGAAGAGATGCTGGAATGGCTCTTCACCCCTGACCCGACCCTGCCGGGTACCCCCGCACAGGCGCTGAGCGAGAATCGCGGCACGGAGGTGAAGCGTCGCGCCCAGGCGCTCGCCGTCTGACCGGGACGACCGTACGCGCGGTACGGGCCGTGCACCCCTGCGCGGCCCGTACCGCCGCATCGAGCCGCCCCGCCGTACCGCTCCGTCCCATCAGCAGTACCGCTCCGTCCCAAGGGGGAACCGCACCATGCCCACGCCTCGTGCGCTGCTGTCCGACGCCCGGCTCTATCTGTGCACGGACGCCCGCAGACGCGAGGGTGACCTCCCCGAGTTCCTCGACGCCGTGCTCTCCTCCGGCGTCGACATCGTCCAGCTGCGCGACAAGGGCATGGAAGCGGCCGAGGAGCTCGAACACCTCGCTGTCTTCGCCGATGCCTGCCGGCGCCACGGCACGCTCCTCGCGGTGAACGACCGGGCCGATGTCGCCCATGCCGTCGGCTCGGATGTGCTCCACCTCGGCCAGGGGGACCTGCCCGTGCCCGCCGCCCGGGCCATCATCGGAGCGGATGTGGTGATCGGCCGCTCCACACACGCCGAGTCCGAGGTCGACGCGGCCGTCGCCGAGCCCGGCGTGGACTACTTCTGCACCGGCCCCTGCTGGCCCACCCCGACCAAGCCCGGCCGGCACGCCCCGGGCCTCGACCTCGTGCGGTACGCCGCCTCGCTGGGCCGGACGCGCCCGTGGTTCGCCATCGGCGGAATCGACGCGGACAACCTCGACGAGGTGCTGGACGCGGGGGCGCGCAGGGTCGTGGTCGTACGGGCCATCACCGAGGCCGACGACCCGGCCGCGGCCGCCGCCGGGCTCGCGAAGCGGATCAGGGCGCGCGCCGACGTCTGACAAGCACGTCAGGAACGCCGCGAATGCCGCAGGGCATCCAGAACGACCGGGTCCGCCCGGAGACTGCGCGAAGGGTGTCCGAGGGCTGGACAAACCACCAGTCAATTCGGGCAATTGCCGCCGGTCTGGTCGGTGCACCCCCGAGCCCTGGTTAACCTTCAGTATGGCCCTTGGCACTCCTTCTACCAGGACAGATCACGCACCCACTGTGCGTGAGCTTCTCGCGACCGGCAAGACGTCGTATTCGTTCGAGTTCTGGGCACCCAAAACCGAGAAGGGTGAGCGGAATCTCTGGAATGCCCTGCGCCGTGTCGAGGCAGTGGGGCCGAGCTTCGTCTCCGTGACGTACGGCGCCGGCGGTTCCACCCGGGCCGGAACGGTGCGGGCCACCCAGCAGATCGCTGCCGATTCCACGCTCACCCCGGTCGCCCATCTGACCGCCGTCGACCACTCCGTCGCCGAACTCCGCAACATGATCGGGCAGTACGCGGACGCCGGAATCAGGAACATCCTCGCCGTGCGCGGCGACCCGCCGGGCGACCCGATGGGCGAGTGGGTCGAGCACCCGCAGGGTGTGCGGTACGCGGCCGATCTCGTCCGGCTCATCAAGGAATCCGGCGATTTCTGTGTCGGCGTCGCCGCATTTCCCGAGATGCACCCGCGCTCGACCGACTGGGACACCGACATCGAGCATTTCGTGGACAAGTGCCGCGCCGGCGCCGACTATGCGATCACGCAGATGTTCTTCAATCCGGACGACTATTTGCGTATGCGTGACCGAGTGGTTGCTGCGGGTTGCGACACGCCGATCATCCCCGAGGTCATGCCGCTCACCAGCGTCAAGCAGCTGGAGCGGTTTCCGCAGCTCAGCAACGCGTCGTTGCCGTCGTCGCTGAAAGAACGCATCCTCGCCGTCAAGGACGATCCCGCCGCTGTACGCTCCATTGGGATTGAGTTCGCGACGGAGTTCTGCGCGAGGCTGCGCTCCGAGGGTGTGCCCGGACTGCACTTCATCACGCTCAACAACTCGACGGCGACGCTCGAGATCTACGAGAATCTCGGACTGCACAAGCAGTCGTGACCGGCCGTACCCGCCACGACCCGGGGCGGTGGCCGTAGAAGGGGGCGGGCATGGGCTGGACGGTCCTCTACATCGCGTTCGGCATCGTGGCGTTGTGGCTGCTCGGTGAGGTGCTGCTGCAGTACAAGGCGCGCCTTCGCTGGCGCCTGCTCGCCTTCGGCGGCTTCGCCTGTGTGGTCGTCGGCGTACTGATGCCGTCCGTGTTCGTCATCGCCGTCGGCGCGATCGCGTTCGCCACCGGCCAGACGTACGTCACGCTCTCGTTCCGGCGCGGCTTCTCGACCGGCTGGGCCATAGGGGGCAGCCCGGGTGAGAGCCGTCGCCGCCGGTCAGGGGGCAACCGGAGCACCCGCCGGGAGCCGACGCTGGAGGTGTCGGACCTGGAGATGGAGTACGGCCGCTCGGACCAGGACGAGGCGAACAGCCCCGCTCCCGCGAGCGCGGCCGCGGTCTACGAGCCGGAGCCGCTGCCCGACGACACCGGGCAGTACGGCATCTACACCGACCCCCAGCCCGCGCAGCAGTCCCAGCAGTCGCAGCCTCAGTACGCCTCCTACGACCCGCACCCGGACTCCTCCGCGTACACCGCGGCCGCCCAGGACTCGTATGCCGGCCAGGAGAGCTACGGCGGGCAGGGCACCTACGAGAGCCAGGACCCCTACGCCGGGCAATACGACTACGGCACGGGCGCGCAGCAGTATGCCGCGTACTCCGACCCGTACATCGGCACCACCACCGGCTCCCCGCAGTACGGGGCGCAGGACCCGTACGTGGGCCATGACAGCCATGGCGGTCAGCAGCAGTTCGCGGCAGACCCCTACGCCCAGCAGTACGCCTTCGAGACGCCGCCGGGCGGCGTCTGGGTGCCGCAGCAGCGCGAGGGCGAGCAGTACCCGCCGCTGCCACCGGAGCAGCCCGCGCCGTTCCCGAATGGCTACGACACCGGCTACGACGGCCAGTACCGCTACTGACGGGGCGAGCCGCAGCCGTCGGGCGAAGGCCGAACCCGACGGCTGCTGGAGGACGGAGCGGAGACCGGACGCGCCCGGCACCCGCCCCCCTCGGGGTCACCGGGCCCCTCACTGAGAGCCGCGGAAGCCGTCCCCCTCCACGATGAGCCCGGCGACGAGCGCCCCCGACATCCCGGCGTGCGCGAGCCCGCCGCCCGGGTGCGACCAGCCGCCCGCGAGGTAGAGCCCGGGCAACCGGGTGCGGTTGCTCGGATGCAGATACGCGCCCCCGGCCCCGGCCAGCGCGGGCGCGGGCACCGAACCGCCCTCGGCGCCGGTGTCGGCCGCGCTCTCCACGGGCGTCCGCACCTTGGTGTGGAGCACCCGCTCCCGTATCCCGGGAACGGCTGCGCCGGCCGCCTCGATCAGCGTGGCGGCGTACCGCTCGCGCAGCGCACCGTCCGTCCAGTCCACCGCGCCGTGTGGGGCGACCGTCGCCGTGAGCGTCACTGCCTCGTGCGCGTCGTCGGGGCGGGTCGTGGGGTCGTCGGGGCGGATCACCGTCACCGTGGGACCTGCGGCGAGCCGGCCGCCGAACACCGCCTCGCGCTCCGCCGCGCCGTCCGCGCCGTGCACCACCGTCCGGTGCACCGCGTCCGTGGGCCGGGCGCCGCGCAGCGACAGCAGGACCTGGAACCGGCCCGGCGCCGCCGTCCCGCCGCCCGGGCGTGGCTGAGCCGTCACATCATCGCTCTGCCAGAGCCTCTGACCCGGTATCAGACCCGGGTGCGGCCAGGCGCCCAGCACCACATGGTCGGCCTCCATGACCGTGCCCGCGGCCAGCTCGACGCCCGCTGCCCGGCCGCCCCTCTCCACGACCCGGGCCACCTCGGTGCTGAAGACGAACTCCACCTTCCGGGCCAGGCACCGCTCGTACACCGCCTGCGCCAGCGCCCGGATTCCGCCCGCCACGTACCAGCTGCCGAACGTCTCCTCCATGTACGGCAGAAGGGCCGCGCTCGCCGGCGCGCGCAGCGGATCGAGGCCGTACGACAACGCGTATCCGTCGAGGAGAGCGGCCAGCCGGGGGTCCGTCAGCTCCCAGGAGCCGACCTCCGCGACCGTGCCCGCCAGACGGGCCGAGCGCAGCAGCCGGCGCTGCCGGAGTGCCGGGTACGGATCGCGGCCCAGCACCTTCCAGTCGGGGCGCAACGGCTCCTCGAGCAGCGGCCGCCGGGACCGGTCCCAGGCATCGCGGGCCCGGTCCAGGAACCCGCCCCAGCTGCCGCCCGCACCGGCCCCCAGCGCACTGTCCAGGGCGGCGACCACCCCGGCGCGCGAGGCGTTCGGCAGCGAGACCGCCGTGCCGTCGGCGAAGAGATGGCGGCTCGCCGGATCGACCTGCGTCATCGTGACGCACCGCTCCAGCGGCTCCTTGCCGGTCTTCACGAACAGGTCGCGGTAGACGGCCGGCAGATGCAGCAGCGAGGGGCCGGTGTCGAACACGAAGCCGTCGTGGGCATACTGGCCGACCGAGCCGCCGAAGGTCTCCGACCGCTCGTACACCGTCACCCGGTTGCCTGCCACGGCCAGCCGGGCGGCCGCCGCCATCGCGCCCATCCCGGCGCCGATCACCGCAATACGTGCCATGTCAGTGACCTTAGCGGCCGGTACCGACAGCTCAGCCGGAAGGCCAGTGCGAACGAGGCTCCGATCCCGTCCCGGCCAGGTGTTTCCCCTCCCGCCGCTGCGCTCTGCGGCGCAGGAACCGGCGGATGCGGGAGGCCAGGAAGATCAGTATCACCAGACCGAGGAGGAGCAGGGTCGCGGCGATGACCGCCGCCGCCACCGGATGGAATATCGCGAACGTGATGATCCCGGCGACGCCGAGGTCCTCGGCCGTGCTCACCGCGATATTGCTGAACGGCTCGGGGGAGGTGTTCACCGCCATCCTGGTGCCCGCCTTGACCAGATGGCTCATCAGCGCCGTGGAACCGCCGACGGCCCCGGCCGCGAGCTCCGGCAGCGAACCGCTCTCTCCGGCCAGCAGCGCTGCCACGACGGCCCCGGCGACCGGCCTGACGACGGTGTGTACCGAGTCCCAGACCGAGTCCACGTACGGGATCCTGTCCGCGACCGTCTCGCACAGGAAGAGCACGGCGGCCACCACGAGCACATCGGTGCGCTGCAGCGACGCGGGCACCTCGTCGCTGACTCCGGTCGCGCCGAAGATGCCGAGCAACAGGACCACCGCATAGGCGTTGATCCCGCTCGCCCAGCCACTTGTGAACACCAGGGGGAGTACGGACACGGACGCGATCGTAACCAGGAGCGTGCCGCTCCGGGTGGGGTCCGGTGCACAGCTCTGAGTATCCGTACCTAGTCGGCGAGATGAGTAGGTACGCGGATGGGCTCCCACCTGTGCAGACGGAAGAGTGGGGAGCACGGAAGGGGCGCAGCGCCGGTACCGCCGACACGGGGCGGCGGAACGGGTGCCGCACTCCTTCCGGAGCGGGGGCGCACGGGGTGCGCAACGGAGGGCCGCAGACCGCGGGGGAAGGCTCTTCGGCAGTACAGGAAGCGCCGGGGGGGGGGGGGGGGGGGGGGGGGGGGGGGGGGGGCCCGCGGGCCGGCCGGGGGGGGGGGGGGGGGCCGCGGGGGGGGGGGGGGCGCCCCGCGCCCCCCCCCCGGCCCCCCCCCCCCGGCCCCCCGCCCCCCCCCCCCCCGCCGCGCGCCCCCGCCCCCCCCCCCCCCCCCCCCCCCCCCCCCGCCGCTTTCGCGTGTGCGGACATCGCCGCGGGGAGGGTGTGTCAGCGCCCGCTGACCCGGCCGTGCAGCAGTAGCGACAGCGCCGAGTGCACATCGTCCATGGGCCGCTCCGGCTGGAAAGCCTTCCAGTCCAGGGCCGCCACCAGGACCATGCCGACCAGCGCGGCCGCGGTCAGCGGGATGTCGATCTCCTGGCTGAGCTCACCGTTGGCGACGCCCTCGCGCAGCACGTCCTCGACCACGGCGACCGCCTCCTGACGTACCACCAGGAGGGTCGCCTGCCAGGCACGGTTGGTACGCCACAACTCGGCGACGTACAGCTGGGTGAAGGCCGGATAGCGGTCGATGAAGGTCAGACCGGCCCTGATCATCGCGTCCAGGGCATCGACCCGGGTGCCGCCGCGCGCCGCCGTCTCCTCGGCCGCGGACCGCAGCGAAGCGGTCAGCAGTCCGACGCCGTGCCGCAGCAGTTCCTCGAAGAGTTCGGTCTTGCTCTTGAAGTTGTAGTAGACCGTGCCCTTGGCGACCCCGGCGCGCTCGGCGATCTCGTCGACCGTGGTCGTCGAGAAGCCTTTCTCGGCGATGAGAGTGACGGCCGCCTCGTAGAGCTTCTGCCGGGTGGCCTGGCGGCGCGTGCTGCTACTGCTTTCCATGCGCTCGATTCTCACAGGTCCGGGCGCGCTCACAGGCTCAGCTCCGGATGCAGCCGGTCCAGCGTCCACACCTGCTTGCGCCGGGCGGAAACCGCGGTCAGGGCCAGCGCCCCCGCAGTGAACGCCAGCAGCACGACGCAGTCCTGCCAGACCGGGCCCAGCCCGCCGCCCGTGATCAGCCGGCGCAGGCTCTCGACGATGTAACTCATCGGCAGGTACGGGTGGATCGCAGCGAAGAAGCCGGGGCTGGTCTGGACGGGGTACGTGCCCCCGGCCGAGGTCAGCTGCAGCATCAGCACCGCGAGCACGAGGATCCGCCCCGCCGCACCGAACCGGGCGTTCAGCCACTGCACGATCGCACCGAAGCAGCAGGTCACGAGGGCGAGGAAGCCGATCGTCCCGGCGGCATGGGCCATCTGCAGCCCCAGCCCCCAGTGCAGTACGGACATCAGGGCGGCCACCTGCAGCAGACCGATCGCGGCCACCGGCAGCCATCCGGCGAAGGCAATGCGCCAGGCGGAGGCCCCCGCGGCGAGCGCCCGCCGGTTGAGCGGCTGGATCAGCATGTAGGCCACCATCGCGCCGACCCAGAGGGAGAGCGGAATGAAGTAGGGCGCGAATCCGGTGCCGTAGTTGGCGGCCTTGTGCATGGACTGGGAGGCGAGCTTGACCGGATCGGCCATGACGTCGGTGCGCCGGTCACGGTCCTGCTTGTCGTAGTCCGGGATCTTGCCGGCCCCGTCGTTCAGTCCCTGGGCGAGCGTGGCGGAGCCGTCGCTCAGCCGGATCAGCCCGCCGTCCAGGTCGGTTGCGCCGGTCTTCAGCCTGCCGACGGCGGTGTTCAGATCGGCAGACCCGGTCTTGGCCGTGGCGAGACCTGTGTGCAGTTCGTCCGCGCCGCTGGCGACCTTGTGGGCGCCGGTGTTGAGTGCGTTGATCTTCGCGACGGCGGACTTCAGGTCCTCGTCCAGGTGCGGGGAGCGCTCGGCGAGGGCGTCAGCCTGCTTCTGCAGAGTGGTGAGCTGCCCGCGCAGCTTCTTCAGGTCTCCGGTCTGGTCCTTCGCCAGGACGTTCACATCGTCGGCGACTTTCGCGACATCGGCGGCCGCTGTCGTGGCGCGCTTCAGCGGGGGACAGGCGGTGGGATCGGGGGGCAGCTGCTCCGTGCAGCGGGTGCGGTAGACGTCGGCCAGATCGTCGGAGGCCTTGTGGGCGGCGGTCGCCGCGGTGGGCGCCGCCTTCACCAGCACGTCGAGGTTGTCCCGTACGGTCTGCGAGGAATCGGCGACCAGCCGGGCGGTGTCACCGATCGACTTGCCGTTGTCCTTCAGGAACGGGCGGACGTCGGCAGCCACGCCGTCGACCTTGTCGGCGAGGAGCTGGGTGCCCTCGGCGACCTGCCGGGAGCCGGTTTTGAGGTCTCCCGCGCCCTTGTTCAGTTTGACGATCCCGCTCTCCAGGTGCCCGCTGCCCGCCTTGGCGCCCTTCAGCCCGTCCGCGAGGTCCTTCGAGCCCTTCTTGGCCTTGCTGATGCCGCCCTTCAGATCGTCGGCGCCCTTGGCCGCCTCGGCCGTCGCGTCGTGGAGGTCGGAGAAGGAGATGAAGATCTGGTCCAGGAATTCACGCGAGGCGTTGGTCGAGGCGGCGGTGCGGACCTCGGAGAACACCGTCCGGGAGATCTGCCCGACGATGTAGTTGTTGGCGTCGTTCGTCCGGACCTGGAGAGCGCCGGTCTCGGGGGAGTCACCCGAACTGGACGCGATCCGCTTGCTGAAATCCGACGGCATGGTCAGCGAGAGGTAGTACGTACCGTCCTCGACGCCCCGGCCGGCCTCGGCGGAGCTCACCTCGTGCCACTCGAAGACCTTGGAGTCGAGCAGCTCGGCGGTGATCTCGTCACCCGCCTCGATGCGCTTGCCGGCCGCGGTGGCGCCCGTGTCGTTGTTGACCAGCGCGACGGGGATCTTGTCGAGGCGGCTGTACGGGTCCCAGAAGGACCACAGGTACAGGGCGCCGTAGAGCAGGGGCAGCAGCACGAGCGCGACGAGTGCGGCGCGGGGCAGCTTCCCCCTGCCGAAACGCTTCAGCTCAAGCGCGGCAAGTCTCGGCGATCGCATCGGCCGTCCCTTCCTCGGTCGCCGTCGCCGCAGGGGCGTCGGTGGTCTCTGTGGTGTCGGTGGTGTCCGTGGCCCCGGCGCTGTCCGTACGCACGGTGATCGCGCCCTCGGGAGCCTGGCTGCAGACGGCGATCACGGTCGTCCCGCCGGCGGCGACGGAGCGCAGCATTTTCCAGGCCTCGGCGCGTTCGGCGTCGGAGAGCTTGAGATCGGTGTCGTCCACGGCGAGCAGCCGCGGGTGGCCGATCAGCGCGAGGGCGACGGACAGCCGCAGCGCCTCCAGCCGTTCCAGATCGCGTACGGAGGTCCGCTCGGCCTTGGGCAGGGTCGTGGGGTCGAGTCCGGCGGCGTCCAGCGCGGCGTCGATCCGGGCCCGGGCCGTGGCGGCGCGCTCGGCGCGCGGGCGGAGCAGGGCGCGCAGCGAGCCGTCGAAGCGGCGCTGCAGGAGGGCCCGCTCGCACAGGTGCTCGGAGACGGTGAGCGCCTGGTCGAGCTCGCTGACCCCGGGGACCGGGCCGAGGGCGCTGATCCTGCGTACGGCGGCCATCTGGCGCGGCAGGCGCAGACCGCCGATCTCCGCACGGCCCTCGGAGGGGCGCATCCGGCCGGTGAGGGCGAGCAGCAGACAGGTGCGGCCGGAGCCGGACGGGCCCTCGATCGCGACCAGTGCGCCGGGCCCGGCGTCGATCCGCACGCTCCGGAAGGCCCAGCCGCGCGGTCCTTTGAGCCCGAAGTCCTTGGCGGTGACAGCTGCCCCGTGCGGGCTGTCCACAGACTCTCCTCTTTTAGACTGACCGGTCAGTGCAAAAAAATAGCCCGAACTTGCGATCGAAGCAAAAGTGCAGGTCAGGGGCCAATTAGGGCCGATTGTCAGTGGTGACCCCCACGATGGATACACACGGCCACGGAGCCGTCACACGACGACAGGAGGTTCGTCATGGCCAACTCGTCCGCAGCAGCCGCCTCTCGGCGCCGCGCAGGCGGCCCTGCCCCCTCACCGACCGGCCCCGCCCCGTCCTCCCCATCGAGCGGTCCGGCGAACGACGTCCACCCCGTGCTGCGCCGCGCCACGGCGCCGCCCGCAGCCCTCGATCTGCTCACCCAGGCCCGCATCGGCCTCGACGAGGCCGCCGTGCTCACCGTGCCGAACGAGCGCTATGCCACGGCCCACCTCGCGGCCCTGCGCACTGCTGCCGCCGTGCTCGCCGCTCGGGGACGGCCCGAGACCACCAGGCGGCGGCGGGAAAGGATCCGCAGCGCCTGGGAGGTCCTCCCGGAGATCGCCCCGGAGCTCACCGAATGGAGCGCCCTGTTCGCCTCGGGGGCCCGCCGCCGGGCCCGCGCGGAAGCGGGCATACCGGGGGCGGCCAGCAGCCGTGACGCCGACGATCTGCTGCGCGACGCGGCCATGTTCCTGCGCCTCGTCGAGCGGCTGCTGGTGCTCCAGCCGACACTCCCACAGGCCCGGAGGGAGCGGCCCGACGCGGGATGACGGCGGCGGTGGCCCGAGGCAATAGGGTGGACAGCACCTGCATCACCTGCACTGTTCACGCTCCGCCGTCAGCGGCGGCACCGTGCCGAGGAGTCATCTGCCGTGTCGGACCAGCTGCGCCCCCGCGCCTCCCTCCGTACCGCCGTGGTCTGGGAGGTCCTGAAGGACGCCCTCGACCGCCAGGTCAAGGCGACCGGCCGGGACGCCCTGGACGTCCTGGACACCGGCGGCGGCACCGGCAACTTCGCCGTGCCGGTCGCCCGGCTCGGCCACAAGGTCACCGTCGTCGACCCCAGCCCCAACGCGCTCTTCGCGCTGGAGCGCCGCGCCGCCGAGGCCGGGGTCGCCGACCGTGTCCGCGGCGTCCAGGGCGACATCCTCGGTCTGTTCGAGGTGGTCGAGCGCGGTGGATACGACGCGGTGCTCTGCCATGGAGTCCTGGAGTACGTCGACGACCCCGCCGAGGGAGTACGGAACGCGGTCGACGCGCTCCGCCGGTCCGGTGCGCTCAGCCTGCTCGCCGCCGGACTCGGCGGCGCCGTGCTGGCCCGGGCGCTCGCCGGACATTTCACCGAGGCCCGGCGGGCGCTCACCGACCCGGCGGGCCGCTGGGGCGAGGGCGACCCGGTGCCCCGGCGGTACACCGCGGAGCAGCTCACCGAGCTGGTCTCCGCAGCGGGCGTCGAGGTCGGCGCGGTCCACGGTGTCCGGGTCTTCGCCGACCTCGTACCGGGCGTCCTGGTGGACACCGAACCCGGTGCGATGGATGCACTGCTCAAGCTGGAGAGCGCCGTCGCGGAACTGCCGGCCTTCCAGTCGGTCGCGACCCAGCTGCACGTTCTGGGCACCAAGGGTGCCTGAGAGCCTGTCGGGCGACCTCTGATCGGGCGGACGTCACCCGGCAGACTCCGAGGGGCGGCCGCAGCGCGGCTGATCAGCAACGCAGCCGCAGACGGAGTACGCCCCAGGACGCCCGATCGGGGGCCGCGCCACGTATGATCGGGGGACACCATCCGGCATGACGGATCGGAGGTTGGGGAATCTACGCCTCAACAGCTGAGCCGTCGTGGCGGCCCGGACTGGCTGATTGGCGATGCGGGCGGGTTTCACGGGGGTGATTCCCTGCCTATCCTGGAAGGGCCGCATACCGGCCGCCCCCCGCGGCCGACGACGAGGAGGACTCCGTGCCGCTCTCGGAGCACGAGCAGCGAATGCTCGAGCAGATGGAGCGAGCGCTGTACGCCGAAGATCCCAAGTTCGCGACAGCGCTCGAGGGAAGCGGGCTGCGTACATACACCCGACGACGGGTCTACCAGGCGGTCGCAGGCTTCCTGGTGGGTATCGCGCTCCTCATGGCCGGAATGGTCGCCCAGCAGATCTGGATCAGCGTGGTGGGATTCCTCGTCATGCTGGGCTGCGCGGTCCTTGCGGTCACTGGGTGGCGCAAGGCGCCCAAGCCCGGCGAGCAACAGGCAGCCGGCGGCGGGAGCGAGCGCCGACGGCCCAAGCAACGCCGAACGGTGATGAACCGGATCGAGCAGCGGTGGCAGCGACGCCGCGACGAGCAGGGCCAGTAACGCTTCGGAACACCGATGGGTGAGGGGGCGGCCGCAGAAATGCGGCCGCCCCCTCACCCATGTCCGCACCAGTTCCGTGACCGCTCACGGGGTGTCCTCGAACGCCGCACGGCCCGCGGTCGCCGGACGGGCTTGGGTAATCGAGCCCGTCGAAGGGAGCCCCCCTCATGCCCTGAGGCCCTTGAGGCTAACGGCCTGGTGCACGATAGAGAGTGGATCAGCGAGCGGCGTCATGCGGCTTCGGCTCCAAGGCGGAGGAGGGAGGCGACGCGAAGGGGGTCCCCCCATGCCTGAGGGCTCTGGGGGAGTCGTCGACTGACGACAACGCCGGAGGCGGAGTCGCATGACGCCGGGAGCCCGCTCGCTATCGTGCACCAGGCCGTAAGGGGGGCTCCAGGGCACGGCGCAGCCAGAGGCCGCGCGCCATGCCTCAGCTCTGCTGCCGGGACGGCCACCGCGGCCAACCGCCCCACCGCGCAGCCCACCTGCCGGCGACAGCCGATCGGCGTTCCGCGAGCGCGTCCATCACCCGAATGGCCGATCGCGGTGCCATGACCGCCCGGATCCGGGTGAAGCGGTCGGCGGAGATCCGCAAGCTGTTCCGCACCGCCTCCACGTCCTCGGTGAGCCCGGCGCCCGCCCGGGGCTGCGGGGCGTAGAGCACCTGCTCCACCGCCCCCGCCACCCGGTGCACCGCGGCCGCCGCCTCCGTGTCGAGCTGTCCCAGCCGGACCACCCGGGCCGCAGTCTTCCGCGGGGTCTGTGAGTCGTCCGGTTCGACGCCGTGGTCCCACGCCGAATCGATGATCTCCAGCCAGGCCGCCAGCGTTCTGGCCGTCACATCGGCCGGCGTGCGCCCGGCGGACGACGCCAGCCTCCGCTTACGCACCCGTACCCGCCACAGCATCGGCAGCAATGGCAGCGTGACGACCACCAGCGCGGCCAGAGCCACCCAGGCAACGGTGTTCGTCGGGGTCCCCGAGTCCGTGGGACCCGCGGCGGTCGACGCCGCCGCGTTGCCGCAATCGCCCTGCTTGCGCAGCTGCGCCGGGCAGCTCTCCGAGGCGGACGGTGCGGCGGTCGGCGCCGCCGAGGCGCCCTGCTCCGGCAGACTCGGGTCGGCCGCGCTGCCCGCAGGAGCGTCCTGACGGGTATAGCCGGGCGCGTTGCCACGCGTTGGGGTCGGTTCGAACCGGGTCCATCCGACACCCTCGAAATACAGCTCGGGCCAGGCGTGCGCATCGCGCAGCCCCACCGACACCGCGCCGTTCGACTGCACCGTGCCGGGAGTGAAGCCCACCGCGACGCGGGCCGGAATGCCCAGCGTCCGCGCCATCGCAGCCATCGTGAACGAGAAGTGGACGCAGAAGCCCCTCTTCGCCTTCAGGAACCGGCCGATCGCGGCCGAGCCGCTGCCGGAGGTCACCGTGGTGTCGTAGCTGAAGCCGCCCTCCGAGGCGAAGTAGTTCTGCAGCTTGACCGCTCGCTCGTAGTTGTTGGCGGCGCCCTTCGTCAGCCGGTCCGCCGTCTTCTTGACCACTTCCGGCAGCGAGCCCGGCACCTTGGTGTACTCCCGCAGCACCTCGGAGGGTGCGTCGGGAGCCGCGGCGAGCTGGTCCGCGGTCGGCTCCACGACGAGGCTCGACACCTCGTAACGCGCGCCGCCGGTCGTCTGGCCGCGGTCGCCCACGAGGGTGCGCCCCGCGGGTTCGTACCGCCAGTGCCCGCCGATCTCCACCTCGGTCGCGGGGTAGGGGAGCGGCAGATAGCTCTGCTGGTAGGAGCGGGAGGAAGAGATGTTCGACCGGATCTCCGTGACAGCGACATCCGGACTCAGGCCGTCCGGCCCCGGGATCCGCTTCGGCACGTCCGTCAGGCCGCGCCGGGAGGCCCGCCACTCGCTCCCGTTGAACTGGTCCAGGGCCAGGATCCGCAGATAGAAGTCCTGCGGGTTCCGGGAGTTGGTGCGGTACGACATCACCTCCCGGTTTTCCGGCTGGTTCAGATTGTTCTGCAGCGAGACCAGCGGGTTCACCGCTGAGATCGTGCCGCCGCCGCCACCCTTGCCGTTCCCGCTGCCGGTCCCCGCGAGGAACCCGCCGTCGAGAGCGGGCAGGGCCGCCGGTACGGCCAGTGCGATGCCCAGCGCCAGTGCACCGATCCGCCGCCCGGTGCGGACCGGGGCGAGCGCCCGGCCGCCCCACACGTCGAGGCCGGCCGCCGCGCCGCTCGGTGACCGTCCCGCGCCACCGAAGACCCGTCCCCACTGGGAGATCCGGTCCCGGCCCTCGGCCAGCAGGAGCAGCAGATAGCCGCAGGCGGCGAGCAGGAACCAGAGCCAGCCCGCGCCGCCGCCGCCGGACAGCCCCGCGGCGACCGAGTAGAGCGCCAGGAGCGGCAGCCCGGCCGGGGCCGCGCTGCGAAACGTCACCGCGAGGGTGTCCACGGCCAGACCGATCAGCAGTACACCGCCGACCAGCATCAGCCGGATGCCCGCCGTCGCGGGCGCCGGGATGGCGTACTGCCCCACATCGTCCGCGCCCGCCCGCAGCAGGTCCGCCAGGTGCCGTACGGCCTCGGGGCCCGGCAGGAAGCCGACCACGGCCTGCTCCCGTGCGAACACCGTGGTCAGCAGCACCAGGGTGACCAGGAACTGTGCCGTGACGATCAGCAGCCGCGGGAGCGGCACCCGGCGGGCGAGCACGCCCACCCCGCTCTGGAACGCCAGCATGACCGCGGCCTGCAGGATCCATCCGGTCGGGTCGACCAGCGGCAGCATCGAACCCGCCGCCAACAGCGTCGCCGCAAAGGCGCACAGCGCCAGCCGACCGCGACCGCTCATGACCGTCCCCTCATGACCATCCACCGGTGAAACCTGTCGTGCCGCCCGACAGCGCGGACTGCGTCACGGAGCTCTGCTGTCCCGCCTGCTGCCACAGCCGGGCGAGATCCGCCCCCGGCCCCACCGCGACCGCTGTCCAGCCCGACTCGCGCAGCAGTCGCAGGCGCTCCTCGGACGCCGCGAGCTCCGCGTCGGACGCGCTGCCGTGCATCCAGGCGGCACTGTCCAGGACGAACGCGATGGCGCCGCCGCTGCGCTGCCGCATGCGGGCAGCCACCGCCGCCTGCTCGTCGTCCACATCGCCGAGGAACGCGACCAGCAGCCCCTCGTTGCCGCCGCGCAGTACGTCGTACGCACGCGACAGACCGCCTCCGTCGGAGTGGTCGACAACCGCGAGGGCGTCCATCATCAGTCCTGCGGAATCGGCGGACTCCTGGGTCGATCCGGCGAAGCCGCCTTCGCCCTCGCCCGGCACCGAACTGCCGTCGTCGGTCAGCAGCCGCACCGCGAAGCCCTGCTCCAGCATGTGCACCAGTGCGGACGCCGCCCCCGACACCGCCCACTCGAAGGGCGAGTCGGGCCCGGTCCCCTGATAGGCGATCCGCCGGGTGTCCAGCAGCACGGTGCACCTGGCCCGCTGGGGCTGCTCCTCGCGGCGCACCATCAGCTCGCCGTAGCGCGCGGTGGAGCGCCAATGGACCCGGCGCAGGTCGTCGCCGTGCCGGTAGCCGCGCGGAATCACGTCGTCCTCACCGGCCAGGGCGAGTGAGCGCTGCCGCCCCTCGCCGTACCCGGACGCCTCGCCCGACAGCCGCATCGGCGGCAGCGGCTGGGTCCGCGGGACGACGACCAGGGTGTCGTAACCGCTGAACGAACGGGTCAGCTCGCACATCCCGAACGGATCGCTCAGCCGCAGCTGCAGCGGCCCGAGCGGATACCGCCCGCGCAGATCCGACCGGACCCGGTAGGACACCTCGCGCCGGCCGCCCGCCTCCACCCGGTCCAGGACGAACCGGGGGCGCGGCCCGAGCACATAGGGCACCCGGTCCTGCAGCATCAGCAGCCCGGTGGGCAGCCGGGACACGTTCTCCATCCGCAGATGCACCCGTGCCTCGGTGCCCGCGGGCACTCGGGACGGGGAGAGCCGCCGGGTGCCCGCGACCTGGTAGCGGGTGCGGAGGAGCACCGTCGCACAGACCAGCGGGAGCACGGTGAGCAGCAGCCCGACCCGAAGCAGATCACCCTGGCCCAGCACATACGCGCAGATCGCGGCCGCGATTCCGGCAGCGAGGAAGGACCGCCCACGCGTGGTCAGCCCGCCCAGCGCGGCCCGAAGACCGCCTTTGCCGTCGCCGTCCTCCATCGAGGCGGACCCCCCGGCCGTCATCACGCCCGCCGCGCGCCGGGCGGCTGCTGCCGGCCGTACACCGGCCGGCCCGGCTGGTGCTGCGGCGCCGGGACCGACGTACCGCCGGCCGCGGTCGGCACCGGCGTCTGCTGGAGGATCTCCAGAATGACCTGCTCCGCGGTGCGGCGGTTCAGCTGGGCCTGCGCGGTGGGCAGCAACCGGTGCGCGAGCACCGGGACGGCCAGCGCCTGCACATCGTCCGGCAGACAGTAGTCCCGCCCGGTCAGCGCCGCGGACGCCTTGGCGGCTCGCAGCAGATGCAGGGTGGCGCGCGGCGAGGCGCCGAGTCTGAGATCCGGGTGGTTGCGGGTCGCGCCGACCAGCTCCACCGCGTACCGCTGCACCGACTCGGCCACATGGACCGTCCGCACGTTTTCGATCAGTTTCACGATGTCGTGGGCGTGCGCCACCGGCTGCAGATCGTCGAGCGGCGAGATCCCGCCATGCACATCGAGCATCTGCAGTTCGGCCTCCGCGCTGGGGTAGCCGATCGATACGCGGGCCATGAACCGGTCGCGCTGGGCCTCGGGCAGCGGATAGGTGCCCTCCATCTCGACCGGGTTCTGGGTGGCCACCACCATGAACGGGTCCGGCAGTCCGTAACTGTGCCCGTCGATGGTGACCTGGCGCTCCTCCATCGACTCCAGCAGAGCGGACTGGGTCTTCGGCGAGGCGCGGTTGATCTCGTCGCCGATCACGATCTGGGCGAAGATCGCGCCCGGCTTGAATTCGAAGTCGCGCCGCTGCTGGTCGAAGATCGACACGCCGGTGATGTCCGAAGGCAGCAGGTCCGGTGTGAACTGGATGCGCCGCACCGAGCAGTCGATCGACCGCGCGAGCGCCTTGGCCAGCATCGTCTTGCCGACCCCGGGGACGTCCTCGATGAGGAGATGCCCCTCCGCAAGCAGCACCGTCAGCGAAAGCCGTACGACCTCAGGCTTGCCTTCGATCACACTCTCCACCGACCTGCGCACCCGCTCCGCTGTGGCGGTCAGATCAGCGAGGCTCGCTCGATCGTCATAGGTCGTCACCCGGCCCTCCTCGGCCCTGCCCCGCGCTCTCAAGGAGCAGGGGGTACCCCATTCACGGGCCGATGCGCAGTAGTTGGCCCGGCCCACCCCGATGTACGGGCACCCTCCGGACAGGTCCGGTGGGTGCCACACCCGCATTCTTGTTGCCGTTACTGCTTCGTGTCACTCGCCTGTGGACAAGTGGACACGAAATGTCAGGCTCCAGGCCCTTTTCGGTGCCCGCCGGACGTGCAATCAGGGTCAGGCGACGGGAAGGATCTCGCGGAGCAAGCCGCTGGTCACGTCGAAGACGAAGCCGCGGACGTCGTCGGTGTGCAGCAGGAACGGCGAGGTGCGGACGCGCTGCATGGACTGCCGCACGTCCTGATCCGCGTCCTTGTACGCCTCCACGGCCCAGACCGGGCGCTGGCCGACCTCCGCCTCCAGCTCCTGCCGGAACTCCTCGGTGATCGATTCGAGGCCGCAGTTGGTGTGGTGAATGAGTATGACACTGCGGGTACCGAGGGCTCGCTGGCTGATGGTGAGCGAGCGGATCACGTCGTCGGTGACCACGCCGCCCGCGTTGCGGATGGTGTGGCAGTCGCCGAGCGCGAGGCCGAGCGCGTCGTGCAGGTCGAGCCGGGCGTCCATGCAGGCGACCACGGCGACCTTCAGCACCGGCCGCGCGTCCATGCCGGGGTCCTCGAACTCGGCCGCGTAACGGATGTTCGCCTCGACCAGGCGGTCGGTGACGGTCCCGCCGGTGCGGGCCTGACGGGCAGCAGACGCGGAGAGCTCGGCGTGGGGGTGCGCGGAAGTCGACATGGATATGACGTTAGCTCGCACCGTTCGCTCCGGCGTGCTGTGAGAGCGGACAAAGAACGTCAATGAGGCTTGTTGTGAGGCAACCCACAAGCCTCACAACGAATAGCTCGACCGGGTGATAGGGAGGGCGGGGCGACGCGCTGCCCCGTTGATTGATCGGGAATCGATCGAATGGCAGGGTGGACTAAAGTGGCCGGAAGATACCGACACCCTGCACATTCCGAAGATTTCCGCTGTGTGCGCGGCGTACGTACGGCCCGGCCCTCTCCCGCTCGCCGGTCGGCTGACGCCACTTCCCCGGCGCCGGTGGACCTCCCCCTTCCGAGCGGGCGGGGACCAGGCCGTACGTGCCGCCACACGGGACCTGAGCCTGAGAGGGCGCATGAGCCAGACCCGACACGTCCCGGTGATGCTCCAGCGATGCCTGGACCTGTTGGCCCCGGCTCTGGAAGCGCCGGGCCCGCAGCAGCCCGTGGTCGTCGACTGCACCCTCGGCCTCGGTGGCCACAGCGAGGCGCTGCTCGCCGCCTTCCCGTCCGCCCGGCTGATCGCGCTGGACCGGGACAAGGAAGCGCTGCGGCTCTCCGGCGAGCGGCTCGCCCCGTACGGCGACCGGGCCACACTGGTGCACGCCGTCTACGACGAACTGCCCGAGGTGCTCGCCCGGCTCGGCATCCCCAAGGTCCAGGGCATCCTGTTCGACCTCGGTGTCTCCTCCATGCAACTGGACGAGGCCGACCGCGGATTCGCGTACGCCCAGGACGCCCCGCTCGACATGCGAATGGACCAGACGACCGGCATCGGCGCGGCCGAGGTGCTCAACACCTATCCGCCCGGCGAACTCGTCCGGATCCTGCGCGCGTACGGCGAGGAGAAGCAGGCCAAGCGGATCGTCTCCGCGATCGTGCGCGAGCGCGAGAAGGAGCCGTTCAGCAACAGTGCCCGGCTCGTCGAACTGATCCGGGACTCGCTGCCGCAGGCCGCCAAGCGCACGGGCGGCAACCCGGCCAAGCGCACCTTCCAGGCACTGCGCATCGAGGTCAACGGCGAGCTCGCCGTCCTGGAGCGGGCGATCCCGGCCGCGGTGCAGTCCCTCGCCGTCGGCGGCCGGATCGCCGTCCTCTCGTACCATTCGCTGGAGGACCGCCTGGTCAAGCAGGTGTTCGCGGCGGGCGCCGCCAACACGGCGCCGCCCGGTCTGCCCGTCGTCCCCGAGCGTTACCAGCCCCGGCTCAAGCTGCTGACCCGCGGCGCGGAACTGCCCACGGAGGAGGAGGTCGCCGAGAACCGGCGAGCCGCCCCCGCCCGGTTGCGCGGCGCCCAGCGGATCCGCGAGGAGGAGCAGTGAGCGCGGCCGGTCCGGCCGGCACGGCACCGGGAGAGCCCGAGGTGGCGCGGTGAGCGGATCGGCCGGACAGCTGAAGGGGCGGGCCGCGCGCCTCGCCCGGCTGATGCCCTCCGGGCCCAGCAACGCGGCGCGTACGCCCTTCGCCCTGCTGGTCGTGCTGCTCCTCGGCGGCGGACTGATCACCCTGCTGCTGCTGAACTCCGCCCTCAACGAAGGTTCGTTCAGGCTGAGCGAACTGAAGAAGCGGACCACCGAGCTCACCGACGAGCAGCAGGCGCTCCAGCACGACGTCGACGGGTACTCGAAGCCCGACGCACTGGAGCGCCGCGCCCGCGAACTGGGCATGGTGCCCGGCGGCAGCCCCGCCTTCCTCGAACCCGACGGCACGGTCCGCGGTGTTCCCTCCGAGGCCACCGCCCCGCCGGCCCCCGCAGCCCCCCGGCAGACCCAGCAGGCGGCATCCCCGCCGTCCGCCGCCGCCTCGTCCACAGCGTCGGCAACCGGCTCGCCGTCGGCGCCGCCCGTGACGAAGTCCAGCACCTCGGCAGCCCCGCCCGCGACGAAGCCCAGCACCTCCGCAGCCCCGCCCGCGCAGCCGCGCACCCCGGTAAACCAGTCCTCGACGAGCCCCGGCAGGTGACGCAGTGCCCTCCAAGGAACCACCGCGCCGCCGGGTCCCCGGCCCCGCGCGTCCCCGCAGCGCAGCAGCCGGCTCCGGCCGCCCCCGGCCCGCCGCCCGCCGCCCCTCGTCCGCAGCGGCCGCGCCCCGCGCAAAGGGCCGCCGCGCTCCGCGCCAGGGATCGGCGCGCCCGCTGCGGCTGGGCAGCCCGCGCCCCCGGCTCCGCCTGGTCAGCCTGGCGCTGACGCTCGTCATGCTGGTGTTCGTCGTGCGGCTCCTGCAGGTGCAGGCCGTCGATGCCAGTGCGTACGCGGCCAAGGCCGACAAGAACCGCTACCTCGAGTACACGGTCGCCGCCGAGCGCGGTGAGATCACCGACCGCAGCGGGATCGCCCTGGCCACCAGCGTCGACGCGTACAACATCACCGCCGACCCCAAGATGTTCACACCCGAGGACAGCAAGGCCCCGGACGCACCGGAGCAGGCCGCGGCCCTCCTCGCACCCGTCCTCGGTGTCGAGGCGGAGGAGCTGGCGAAGAAGCTGTCGAAGCCGAAGAGCCGGTACGTGGTGCTGGCACGCCGCCAGACCCCGCAGGTCTGGAAGCAGATCAAGGACCTCAAGTCCGCTTTCGCCGAGAAGGCGCAGAAGGACAGGGCGAACGGCGGCACCGGGGCCAATGTGCTGGCCGGTGTCTTCCAGGAAGCGACCACCAAGCGGGTCTACCCCAATGGCGCGCTGGCCGCCGGGATACTGGGTTACGTCAACGCCGAGGGCCAGGGTGCGGGCGGCCTCGAGTCACAGCTGGACAAGGAGCTCGCGGGCGAGGACGGCAAGATCAAGTACGCCCAGTCCGGCGGCCGCCGGGTGCCCACCGCGGGTACCAGCGAGGTCCCGGCGGTCGCGGGTTCCGACATCGAGCTGACCATCGACCGGGACATCCAGTGGGCCGCGCAGAAGGCCATCACGGACCAGGTGAAGAAGTCCAGGGCGGACCGCGGCTATGTGATCGTGCAGAACGCGAAGACCGGCGAGGTCCTCGCCATGGCCAACGCCCCGGGATTCGATCCCAACGACCTCTCGCAGGCCGACGCCGCGTCGCTGGGCAACGCGGCGCTGCAGGACGTGTACGAACCGGGCTCCACCAGTAAGGTCATGTCCATGGCCGCCGTGCTGGAGCAGGGGGTGGCCACCCCCGGCACCCATGTCACCGTCCCCAACCGGCTGCACCGCGGCGACCGGCTCTTCAAGGACGACATCGACCACGCCACCTGGTACCTGACGCTCAACGGCGTACTCGCCAAGTCCAGCAACATCGGCACCATCCTGGCCACCGGGCAGCTCGGCAGGACCCAGCCGCAAGCCAACAAGGTCCTCTACTCGTATCTGCGCAAATTCGGCATCGGCAGCCCGACCGGGCTGAACTACCCGGGCGAGACCCCCGGCATCCTCGCCAAGCCGCAGGACTGGTCGACCTCGCAGCAGTACACGATCCCGTTCGGCCAGGGACTCTCGCTCAACGCCATGCAGGCCGCCTCGGTCTACTCGACGATCGCCAACGGCGGCGTCCGGATCCAGCCCACCCTGATCCGCGGAACCAAGGGCGCGGACGGCCGCTTCACCCCCGCTGCCGCCCCCGAACAGACCCGGGTGATCAGCAAGAAGACCGCGAAAACACTCGCGGGCATGCTGGAGTCGGTGGTCGGTGACGAGGAGGGCACCGGCACCAAGGCCCGCATCCCCGGGTACCGGGTCGCGGGCAAGACCGGCACGGCCAACCGGGTCGACCCGGTCCGCGGCGGCTACCACGGCTACACCGCGTCCTTCGCGGGCTTCGCGCCCGCCGACGACCCGCAGATCACCGTCTACTGCGCGATCCAGAACCCCACCAAGGGAAGCTACTTCGGCGGTCAGATCTGCGGTCCCATCTACAAGCAGGTCATGGAGTTCGCACTGAAGACGCTCCAGACCCCACCGTCCGGCAGCGGGTCGGCCCGGCTGCCCGTGTCCTTCAATCCCGGCGAATGAACTCGGGGAAACCAGCCAGTGACAACCATCACCCCCGAACCCGGGAACCGGAACGGGAAACACCTGGGCCCTGCCCCCTCACTTAGCGAGACGCCGGGTGCGCCCGGTACGCTCACCGCCGTGCCCCACGCTGAACAGTCCCAAACCCCCCCGAAGGACGCCCCTGTGACCTACCCGGGAGCGCCCCGCCCGGATCGGCTGCGGCCGACCCCCCTCGGTGAACTGGCAGCCCGGCTGGGAGTCGAGCCGCCGGGACCCGGTGAGGTCACCGGCATCACCCACGACTCGCGGGCGGTACGGCCCGGCGATGTGTACGCGGCGCTGCCCGGCGCCCGGCTGCACGGCGCCGACTTCGTCGCCCAGGCGGCCGGCCTCGGCGCGGCCGCGGTTCTCACCGACCCGGCGGGCGCCGAGCGCGCCGCCGCGACCGGGTTGCCGGTGCTGGTGACCGAGAACCCGCGCGGCCGGATGGGCGAACTCGCCGCCGAGATCTACGGGCGGCCCGGCGCCGGCCTCCTCCAGATCGGGATCACCGGTACGTCCGGGAAGACCACCACCGCGTACCTCGTCGAGGGCGGCTTCCGCGGCGCCGGACGCAGCACCGGCCTGATCGGCACCGTCGAGACGCGGATCGGTGACGAGCGCATCAAGTCCGAGCGCACCACCCCTGAAGCCACCGATCTCCAGGCCCTTTTCGCCGTCATGCGCGAGCGCGGCGTCGACGCGGTCACCATGGAGGTCTCCAGCCACGCCCTGGTACTCGGCCGCGTCGACGGCTGCGTCTTCGACGTCGCCGTCTTCAACAACCTCAGCCCGGAGCACATGGAGTTCCATTCCGGCATGGAGGACTACTTCCAGGCCAAGGCGAAGCTGTTCACCCCGCAGCGGAGCCGGCAGGGCGTCGTCAACTTCGACGACGAGTACGGCCGCAGGCTGGTCACGGAGGCAACCGTCCCGGTCGTCACCTTCTCCGCCGAGGGCCACCCGGACGCCGACTGGCGCGCCGAGGACGTCGCGGTCGGACCGCTGGGGTCCGCCTTCACGGCCGTCGGCCCCAAGGACGAACGGATCACGGCCAGGGCCCCGCTGCCCGGCCCGTTCAATGTCGCCAACACCCTCGCCGCGATCGTCACCCTCGCCGTCGCGGGCGTTGACCCCCAGACCGCGGCCGACGGCGTCGCCGCTGTCCCCGGCGTCCCGGGCCGGCTGGAGCGTGTGGACGCCGGCCAGCCGTACCTCGCGGTCGTCGACTACGCGCACAAGACCGACGCCGTCGAGTCGGTCCTGCGCTCGCTGCGCAAGGTGACCGAGGGCAAGCTGCACATCGTGCTCGGCTGCGGTGGCGACCGCGACACGACGAAGCGCGGCCCGATGGGCGCTGCCGCGGCCCGCCTCGCCGACACCGCCGTACTGACCTCCGACAACCCCCGCTCCGAGGACCCCCTGGCCATCCTCGCCGCGATGCTCTCGGGCGCCGCCGAGGTGCCCGCACACGAGCGCGGTGACGTCCTGGTCGACGCCGACCGGGCCGCCGCCGTCGCCGCCGCGGTCGCCCGCGCCCGGCCCGGCGACACCGTGCTGATCGCCGGCAAGGGGCACGAACAGGGCCAGGACATCCACGGAGTGGTACGCCCCTTCGACGACCGTACGGTGCTGCGCGCGGCCATCGCACGGTCCCTGAGGCACAAGAGCGCCGAGAACGCCCCGGAGCTCGCCCACACCCACGAGAACAACAGTCAGGGATGACCAAGTGATCGCCCTTACCCTCGCCGAGATCGCCGAAATCGTCGGCGGGCAGTCGTACGACATACCGGATCCGGCAGTGACCGTCAGCGGGCCTGTCGTCATCGACTCCCGAGAGGTGCAGCAAGGCAGTCTGTTCGTCGCCTTCGCCGGCGAGCGGGTCGACGGCCACGACTACGCGCAGCGCGCCGTCGAGGCGGGCGCGGCAGCCGTACTCGCCGCCCGTCCCGTCGGTGTTCCGGCGATCGTCGTCGACGACGTCATGGCCGCGCTCGGCACCCTCGCCCGGACCGTCGTCGAACGCCTCGGCACCACTGTCGTCGCCCTCACCGGCTCCGCGGGCAAGACCTCCACCAAGGACCTGATCGCCCAGCTCCTGGAGCGCAAGGGTCCCACCGTCTTCCCCGCGGGCAACCTCAACAACGAGATCGGCCTGCCGCTCACCGCCCTGCGCGCCACCGAGAAGACCGAGCACCTGGTTCTTGAAATGGGTGCCCGCTACATCGGCGACATCCGTTACCTCACCGGCCTGGTCCCGCCGCGGATCGGCCTCGTCCTCAACGTCGGGACCGCACACATCGGTGAGTTCGGCGGCCGCGAGCAGATCGCGATCGCCAAGGGCGAGATGGTTGAGGCGCTCCCGGCGGACGGAGTCGCCGTCCTCAACGCCGACGACCCGCTCGTCCTCGCCATGTCCTCCCGTACGAAGGCCCGTGTTCTGCTCTTCGGTGAAGCCGCGGATGCGGACGTACGGGGAGAGAAGGTCCGTCTCACCGACGACGGCCGCCCCGCTTTCACGCTCCACACACCCACCGGGTGCAGCGATGTGACCATGCGCCTGTACGGTGAGCATCACGTGTCGAACGCGCTCGCCGCGGCCGCCGTCGCCCATGAGTTGGGCCTGCCCGTAGACGAGATCGCCCTTGCGCTCTCCGAGGCGGGCACCCTCTCCCGCTGGCGTATGGAGGTCACCGAGCGTCCGGACGGCGTGACGTTCGTCAATGACGCCTACAACGCGAACCCCGAATCCATGCGAGCAGCGCTGCGCGCGCTGGCCGCCATGGGGAAGGGGCGGCGTACATGGGCGGTGCTCGGCCCCATGGCCGAGCTCGGCGACGCCTCGCTCGCCGAGCACGACGCGGTCGGACGGCTTGCCGTCCGGCTCAACGTCAGCAAGCTCGTCGCGGTCGGGGGCAGAGAAGCCTCCTGGCTGCAACTGGGCGCATACAACGAGGGTTCGTGGGGTGAGGAGTCGGTGCACGTGTCCGACGCACAGGCGGCCGTCGACCTGTTGCGCAGTGAACTGCGCGCGGGAGACGTCGTGCTGGTGAAGGCGTCCCGGTCGGCCGGCCTGGAACGGGTCGTCCAGGCACTGCTGGAGAACTCGACCGAGGGCGAGGTCACCGGCCGATGAGGCAGATCCTCTTCGCGGGGGCCATCGGGCTCTTCCTGACTCTGGTCGGTACCCCGCTGCTCATCAAGCTCCTGGCCCGCAAGGGATACGGGCAGTTCATCCGTGACGACGGCCCGCGCAGCCACGGCAGCAAGAAGGGCACGCCCACCATGGGCGGCATCGCCTTCATCCTGGCCACGCTGATGGCGTACTTCCTGGCGAAGGTGATCACCGGCGAGGAGATGCGCTTCTCCGGTCTGCTGGTCCTCTTCCTGATGACCGGGATGGGCCTCGTCGGGTTTCTCGACGACTACATCAAGATCGTCAAGCAGCGCTCGCTCGGCCTGCGGGCCAAGGCGAAGATGGCCGGCCAGTTGATAGTCGGTATCGCCTTCGCGGTGCTGTCGCTCCAGTTCGCCGACGGCCGTGGCAACACCCCGGCCTCCACCAAGCTGTCGTTCGTCACCGACTTCGGCTGGTCGATCGGACCGGTGCTGTTCGTCGTCTGGGCGCTGTTCATGATTCTCGCCATGTCCAACGGCGTGAACCTGACGGACGGTCTGGACGGCTTGGCCACCGGCGCGTCGGTGATGGTCTTCGGCGCGTACACGTTCATCGGGCTGTGGCAGTTCCAGGAGTCCTGCGCCAACGCGGTCTCCCTGACCAACCCCAACGCCTGCTTCGAGGTACGCGACCCGCTCGACCTCGCGGTCGTCGCCTCCGCGCTGATGGGCGCCTGCTTCGGCTTCCTGTGGTGGAACACCTCGCCTGCCAAGATCTTCATGGGCGACACCGGCTCGCTGGCACTCGGCGGTGCGCTCGCCGGTCTCGCGATCTGCTCCCGCACCGAGTTCCTGATGGCCATCCTCGGCGGCCTCTTCGTGATGATCACCATGTCCGTGGTCATCCAGGTCGGCTCCTTCAAGATGACCGGCAAGCGGGTCTTCCGGATGGCGCCGCTCCAGCATCACTTCGAACTCAAGGGCTGGTCCGAAGTCCTTGTCGTGGTCCGCTTCTGGATCATCCAGGGCATGTGCGTGATCGTCGGACTCGGTCTCTTCTACGCAGGGTGGGCAGCCGCCAAGTGAGCAACCAGGACTGGCAGGGCAAGCACGTCACCGTCGCCGGACTCGGCGTCAGCGGGATCCCCGCTGCCCGTGTCCTGCACGGCCTCGGCGCCGTTGTCACGGTGGTCAACGACGGGGACGACGAGCGTTCCCGTGCGCAGGCCGCAGAGCTGGAGGCGCAAGGAATCACCGTGCGCCTCGGCGACGGGGCGACCCTGCCCGAGTCCACCGAGCTCATCGTCACCACCCCCGGCTGGAAGCCGGACAAGCCGCTCTTCGCAGCAGCCGCCGAGGCGGGCGTCCCGGTCTGGGGCGACGTCGAGCTCGCCTGGCGGCTGCGCGGTCCCGATGCGGCGCCCTGGCTCGCGGTCACCGGCACCAACGGCAAGACCACGACCGTCCGGATGCTCGCCTCGATCCTGGAGGCGGCCGGGCTGCGCACCGCCGCCGTCGGCAACATCGGCGTCTCCCTCCTCGACGCCGTCCTCGGCGAGGAGACCTACGACGTACTCGCCGTCGAGCTCTCCAGCTACCAGCTGCACTGGGCGCCCTCGCTGCGCGCCCACTCCGCGGCCGTTCTCAACCTGGCCCCGGACCACCTCGACTGGCACGGCTCCATGGAGGCGTACGTCGCGGACAAGGGCCGGATCTACGAGGGCAACCGGATCGCCTGCGTCTACAACGCGGCCGATCCGGCCACCGAGGACCTGGTCCGCGGGGCGGACGTCGAGGAGGGCTGCCGCGCCATCGGCTTCACCCTCGGCACCCCGGGCCCGTCCCAGCTGGGCGTCGTCGACGGCATCCTCGTCGACCGCGCCTTCGTGGCCAACCGGCAGAAACAGGCCCAGGAGCTCGCCGAGGTCGCGGACATCAACCCGTCCGCCCCGCACAACATCGCCAACGCCCTGGCGGCTGCGGCACTGGCCCGCGCCTTCGGCGTCGAACCCAGAGCGGTACGGGACGGCCTGCGGGCCTTCCGCCCCGACGCGCACCGCATCGAACACGTCGCGGACGTCGCATCGGTGGCGTACATCGACGACTCCAAGGCCACCAACACCCATGCCGCGGAGGCCTCCCTCGCGGCCTATGACCCGATCGTCTGGATCGCCGGCGGCCTTGCCAAGGGCGCCACGTTCGACGAGCTGGTGACCGGCGCCGCCAAGCGGCTGCGGGGCGTCGTACTGATCGGCCGCGACCGGGCGCTGATCCGCGAAGCCCTCGCGCGACACGCCCCCGAGGTCCCGGTCGTCGACCTCGACCGGACCGACACTGGGGCGATGTCCGAGGCGGTCCGCGAGGCGGCCCGGCTCGCCCGGCCGGGAGACACCGTACTGATGGCCCCGGCCTGCGCTTCGATGGACATGTTCGCCAATTACAACAAGCGGGGCGAGGCATTCGCGGACGCGGTCCGTGCACTCGCCGACGAGAGCGCCTGACGGGCCCGGCCGCCGCGCCGTACTGTCCCGGACAACCGGGTTCGGGCGGCTCCGCCGCACGCCCCGGCCCTCGGCAGCAGCCCCGGGCACGAGCAGTGGAGGGGACAGCGACAATGCCGGCCGACGAGAGCTCCGCCGCGCACGGCAAGGGCCGCCCACGGGGGGCCGCGGGGACCGGCCGGGTGCTCGCCCCACCGGCGCCCGGCGGGCTCGCCAAGCGCGGCAGGCCGGCGGGTACCCGGCAGCCCGCCGTGCCGCGCTCCAGGGGCCGCAGTGGATCCGGCGCCCGCGTCCCCCGCGGCGGCGGTGTGCGGCGGCTGTACGAGCAGGCACGCCGGGCCTGGGACCGCCCGCTGACCGCGTACTACCTGATCCTCGGCGCCGGGCTGCTGATCACCGTGCTCGGGCTGGTGATGGTCTACTCCGCCTCGATGATCAAGGCGCTCGAGCTGTCGAAGCCCGGCACGTACTTCTTCCGCAAGCAGTTCCTCGCCGCCCTCATCGGCTCCGGACTGCTGATCGCGGCTTCCCGGATGCCCGTCAAGCTCCACCGGGCGCTCGCCTACCCGCTGCTCATGGGCACGGTCTTCCTGATGGTGCTGGTCCAGGTGCCGGGGATAGGGATGTCGGTCAACGGCAACCAGAACTGGCTCTACCTGGGCGGCCCCTTCCAGCTCCAGCCCAGTGAGTTCGGCAAGCTCGCCCTGATCCTCTGGGGCGCCGACCTGCTCGCCCGTAAACAGGACAAGCGGCTGCTGACGCAGTGGAAACACATGCTGGTGCCGCTCGTCCCGGTCGCGTTCATGCTCCTCGGGCTGATCATGCTCGGTGGCGACATGGGAACTGCGATCATTCTCACCGCAATCCTGTTCGGACTGCTCTGGCTGGCCGGGGCGCCCACCCGGCTGTTCGGCGGGGTGCTCGCCGTCGCGGGCGTGCTGGCCTTCCTGCTGATCAAGACCAGTCCGAACCGGATGTCCCGGCTCAGTTGCATGGGCGTGAGCGAACCCGGACCCGACGGCTCGTGCTGGCAGGCCGTGCACGGCATCTATGCTCTGGCATCCGGTGGATGGTTCGGATCCGGGCTGGGTGCAAGTGTGGAAAAATGGGGCCAACTGCCTGAACCGCACACCGACTTCATCTTCGCCATCACCGGGGAGGAACTGGGGTTGGCGGGGACGCTGTCGGTGCTCGCCCTCTTCGCGGCTCTAGGCTATGCGGGTATCCGCGTGGCCGGACGCACGGAGGAGCCCTTCGTGAGGTATGCCGCGGGAGGTGTGACCACCTGGATCACGGTTCAGGCCGTGATCAACATCGGTGCGGTGCTCGGCCTGCTGCCGATCGCCGGGGTCCCGCTCCCGCTGTTCTCCTACGGGGGATCGGCCCTGCTGCCGACCATGTTCGCGGTGGGGCTCCTGATCGCGTTCGCGCGTGAGGAGCCCGCCGCGAAGGCGGCCCTGGCCATGCGGAGGCCCGGGGTGAGATGGAAGACGATGAGACGGCGCGGCAAGAAGCGTCCGTCCGGAGAGCGGTGAATTTCGGTGCATGTCGTACTCGCCGGTGGGGGGACCGCCGGCCACATCGAGCCCGCGCTTGCCCTCGCGGATGCCCTGCGCAGGCAGGACCCGAGCGTGGGAATCACTGCCCTCGGCACGGAGCGCGGACTCGAGACCAGGCTCGTACCCGAGCGGGGGTACGAACTGGCGCTGATCCCGGCCGTGCCGCTGCCCCGCAAGCCCACCCCCGAACTGATCACCGTCCCGGGACGGCTGCGCGGCACCATCAAGGCCGCCGAGCAGGTCCTGGAACGCACCAAGGCGGACTGTGTGGTCGGCTTCGGCGGCTATGTCGCCCTGCCCGGCTACCTCGCCGCCAAGCGGGCCGGTGTGCCGATCGTGGTCCACGAGGCCAACGCGCGGCCGGGGCTGGCCAACAAGATCGGTTCGCGGTACGCGCACGGGGTCGCCGTCTCCACCCCTGACAGCAAGCTGCGCGGTGCCCGCTACATCGGCATCCCGCTGCGCCGCACCATCGCCACCCTGGACCGGGCCCGGGTCCGCCCGGAGGCGCGCGCCGCCTTCGGTCTCGACCCCAACCTGCCCACGCTGCTGGTCTCCGGCGGCTCGCAGGGCGCCCGCCATCTCAACGAGGTGGTCCAGCGGGTCGCCCCGCTGCTGCAGCGTTCCGGGATCCAGATCCTGCATGTGGTCGGCCCGAAGAACGAACTGCCGCGCATCGACAACATGCCTGGGATGCCGCCCTACATCCCGGTACCGTACGTGGACCGGATGGATCTCGCGTACGCCGCTGCCGACATGATGCTCTGCCGCGCGGGCGCGATGACCGTCGCCGAACTCTCCGCCGTCGGGCTCCCCGCCGCCTACGTCCCCCTGCCCATCGGCAACGGCGAACAGCGGCTCAATGCCCAGCCGGTGGTCAACGCCGGCGGCGGTCTGCTGGTGGACGACGCGGCTCTCACCCCCGAGTGGGTGCAGGGCAACGTCCTGCCGGTGCTTGCGGATCCGCACCGGTTGTACGAGATGTCCCGCGCCGCCGCCGAGTTCGGCCGCCGGGACGCCGACGATCTGCTCGTCGGCATGGTGTACGAGGCGATTGCCGCACGCCGCAACGCGTGAGGCGGACGGGTCCGGGGGCGGCGCCCCCGGACCCGGCATAAGGAGCGAGCGTGGCCGGACCGACGACCGCCCAGCGCGGTGCAGGGCAGCGGACGGACAACCCGGCCCGCCCGCCGCGCCCCACCGGGCGCAGGCGGCCCAGCCGCAGACTGCTGATCGTGATTGCCGTCGCTGTCCTGCTGCTCGCCTCGGGCGTCGTCTGGGCGCTCTACGGATCGTCCTGGTTCCGGGTGGAACAGGTCAGGACCACCGGTGTCGAGGTGCTGACTCCCGCGGAAGTGGAGTCCGCCGCGGCGGTGCCGATGGGTGCCCCGCTGGTCTCGGTGGACACGGACGCCATGGCCGCCCGGTTGCGCCAGAAGTTGCCTCGTATCGACTCGGTGGATGTCGTACGGTCATGGCCGCACGAAATTGGACTTAAAGTGACCGAACGGCAGCCGGTCCTGTTGGTGAAAAAGGGCGCAAAGTTCATTGAAGTGGACGCAAAAGGCGTCCGCTTCGCCACGGTGGACAAGGCGCCCGGGCGCGTACCGCTGCTGGAATTGACGCCCCATCAGTCAGCTGGTCTGCGCCGCTTCGGCAGTGGCCGGCTGGTGCGGGAGGCGGTCCGGGTCGCGGGCGGACTTCCCCGCGAAGTGGCCAAGGACACCCAGATCGTACGGGTCACCTCGTACGACTCGATCTCCCTGCAACTGACCGGCGGCCGTACGGTGGTCTGGGGCAGCAGCGAGGAGGGGGCGGTGAAGGCAAGAGTTCTCACCGCTCTCATGAAAGCGGCTCCCAAAGCGGGACACTTCGACGTGAGTGCACCCACCGCTCCTGCCGTCTCGGGTGGTTGACGCACATTTGGCCTGGCCAGCACCCTGGTTGGTCAGCGCTACGGGTGATCACATAGGGTGAAAAGAAAAACGGGAGGTTCGGCGTGTTCGTTGAACGTGCGCCACTTGTCGACTTAGTGTCCTGTTCGGAAGAGTCCAAGAAGCAGACACACTGGTAACCCTAAACTTCAACGTTAGGGTTTGGGTCGGCGTCGGACCGTCCCAATCGGCATCCGTCGTCGCGGCGGGACTACCGCGAAGCGACGACACGTAAATCGAGGCGAGAGGCCTTCGACGTGGCAGCACCGCAGAACTACCTCGCAGTCATCAAGGTCATCGGTGTCGGCGGCGGTGGTGTCAATGCCATCAACCGAATGATCGAGGTCGGTCTCAAGGGCGTCGAGTTCATCGCGATCAACACTGATGCGCAAGCCCTGTTGATGAGCGACGCCGACGTCAAGCTCGACGTCGGCCGTGAACTCACCCGTGGCCTCGGCGCCGGGGCGAACCCGGCCGTCGGTCGCAAGGCGGCAGAGGACCACCGTGAGGAGATCGAGGAGGTCCTCAAGGGGGCTGACATGGTCTTCGTCACCGCCGGAGAAGGCGGCGGCACCGGCACCGGCGGCGCACCCGTCGTCGCCAACATCGCGCGCTCGCTCGGCGCCCTGACGATCGGCGTGGTCACCCGCCCGTTCACCTTCGAGGGCCGGCGTCGCGCGAACCAGGCGGAGGACGGCATCGCCGAGCTCCGCGAAGAGGTCGACACCCTCATCGTCATTCCCAACGACAGACTGCTGTCCATCTCGGACCGCCAGGTCAGCGTGCTCGACGCGTTCAAGTCGGCCGACCAGGTACTGCTCTCGGGTGTCCAGGGCATCACCGACCTCATCACCACCCCGGGTCTGATCAACCTCGACTTCGCCGACGTCAAGTCGGTCATGTCCGAGGCCGGATCGGCGCTCATGGGCATCGGCTCGGCCCGCGGCGACGACCGCGCGGTGGCCGCCGCGGAGATGGCGATCTCCTCGCCGCTCCTGGAGGCGTCCATCGACGGCGCCCGTGGTGTCCTGCTCTCCATCTCCGGCGGCAGCGACCTCGGCCTCTTCGAGATCAACGAGGCGGCCCAGCTGGTGAGCGAGGCCGCACACCCCGAGGCGAACATCATCTTCGGTGCGGTCATCGACGACGCCCTGGGAGACGAGGTCCGGGTCACCGTGATCGCAGCGGGCTTCGACGGCGGGCAGCCGCCCGCCCGTCGCGAGAACGTCCTGGGTGCGGGTGCCGGGAAGCGCGAGGAGCCGGCGCCGCCGGTCCGGGCCGCCGAGCCGGTGCGCCAGACGGGCGGGCTCGGTTCCGTCACGCCGCGCGAGGAGCTCCAGGCCCAGGCCGAGTCCGTACCGGTGGCGAAGGAGACCCCGATGTCGCCGGTCTCCACGCCGCACGTCCCGCCGGCCCGCCCCTATCAGGACTCCCAGGCCGAAGAGCTGGATGTCCCGGATTTCTTGAAGTGATAACTCGGCACCACGCAGTGACCCCGGAGTCATCGGGGTATCGCGCTCACTTCGCCTTCACCGACAGGTGGGGCGGGGTGAGCGCCGCTCCGTACGGGGAACTCAACCTGGGCGGCGCGGTCGGCGACGAACCCTCAGCCGTTCTCGCCAACCGGGAGGCGGCTGCCCGGGGTCTCGGTCTCGATCCGGCGCAGGTCGTCTGGATGAACCAGGTGCACGGGCGGGACGTGGCCGTCGTCGACGGACCCTGGGAAGAGAGTGCGCAGGTCCCCGCGGTGGACGCGGTGGTGACCGCGCGACGAGGACTCCCACTCGCCGTTCTCACCGCAGACTGCACCCCCGTACTTCTCGCCGATCCGGTCGCCGGGATCGCGGCGGCGGCGCACGCGGGCCGCCCCGGTCTGGTCGCCGGAGTCGTCCCCGCCGTCGTCGAGGCCATGGTCGGGCTCGGCGCGGACACCTCCCGGATCACCGCGCACACCGGACCGGCCGTCTGCGGACGGTGTTACGAAGTCCCGGCGGAGATGCGGTCCGATGTCGCCGAAGCCGTTCCCGCATCGTGGTCCGAGACGAGCTGGGGGACACCGGCCGTGGACGTCACCGCGGGAGTCCACGCCCAACTCGAGGCCCTGGGGGTGCGCGACCGGCACACGTCACCGGTCTGCACCCTCGAATCGGGCGACCACTTCTCGTACCGCCGCGACCGCACCACCGGGCGGCTCGCCGGATATGTCTGGTTGGACTGATAGGGCATGACGGATCGTAGGACTCAACTCGCCGAGAATCTGGCACAGGTGGAGGAACGCATTGCTTCCGCCTGTGTCGCCGCCGGTCGCACAAGGGAAGAAGTGACCCTCATCGTGGTCACGAAGACCTACCCCGCGAGCGATGTGCGGATCCTGTATGAACTCGGCGTGCGTCATGTCGCGGAGAATCGTGACCAGGACGCCGCACCCAAGGCAGCCGCTTGTGCGGATCTGTCGCTCACATGGCACTTTGTCGGACAACTGCAGACGAATAAGGTTCGTTCTGTTGCGAGTTATGCCGATGTGGTGCAGTCCGTGGACCGGGCGAAGTTGGTCACGGCCCTCTCGGCCGCTGCGGTGCGCGAGGGGCGCGAACTCGGCTGCCTCATCCAGGTCGCACTCGACGCGGAGAGCGGCGAGCGCGGGGCCCGGGGCGGCGTCGCGCCGGACGGGATCGAGGAGTTGGCTGCCGCGGTGGAAGCGGCGCCGGGGCTCCGGCTCGACGGCCTGATGACCGTGGCCCCGCTCTCCGGACCGTACGCGGGACGGCAACGGGCGGCATTCGACCGGCTGATGGAATTCGCATCCCGCCTGCGCGGGAGCCGTCCGGCTGCGAACATGGTCTCTGCGGGAATGAGCGCGGACCTCGAGGAAGCGATTGCGGCCGGAGCGACACATGTACGCGTCGGTACCGCGGTACTCGGAGTCCGACCCGGGCTCCGGTAACGTCGCCAAGCAAGTCGGACCACAGCAGAAAATATGGTCATTCCCGCCGATGGCGGGCAGGCCTGAGTGGATCGCGGGCACTTGGTGACAGATGCCGATCCACCACAGAGCGGAGGACTCAGAGCATGGCCGGCGCGATGCGCAAGATGGCGGTCTACCTCGGCCTCGTGGAGGACGATGGGTACGACGGTCCGGGGTTCGACCCCGACGACGAATTCGAACCCGAGCCGGAGCCGGAGCGCGATCGGCGGAGGCACCAGCCCGCGCATCAGGTGGAGCGGGACCGTGAGCGGGACGAACCGGTACGAGTGGTGCAGCCGCCCGCGCAGCGGGAGCCGGTTCAGATCCCGGCGGAGAGCGTGCGACCCGCCCGGATTGCACCCGTGGCATCCATCACACCTGAACGCCCGAACATGGAGAAGAACGCACCGGTGATCATGCCCAAGGTTGTGTCCGAGCGGGAGCCCTACCGCATCACCACGTTGCACCCCCGGACCTACAACGAGGCCCGTACCATCGGGGAACACTTCCGTGAGGGCACTCCGGTGATCATGAATCTCACGGAGATGGACGATACGGATGCGAAGCGACTTGTCGACTTTGCTGCAGGACTCGTCTTCGGTCTCCATGGCAGCATTGAACGGGTGACGCAGAAGGTGTTCCTGTTGTCGCCTGCTAACGTCGATGTCACGGCGGAGGACAAGGCCCGCATCGCTGAGGGCGGATTCTTCAACCAGAGCTGAGAACACGACACCGGGAACGACCCGGCCGTAAGGCCGGAGCTACGAGAGCCAGGGGAGAGGGAAGCGCGAAATGGGCGTCGCACTGCAGGTTGTCTATATCGCGCTGATGTGTTTCCTCATCGTGCTGATCTTCCGGCTGGTCATGGACTACGTCTTCCAGTTCGCACGTTCATGGCAGCCAGGCAAGCCGATGGTGGTGCTTCTCGAGGCCACCTACACTGTCACCGATCCACCGCTCAAGCTTCTGCGGCGGTTCATTCCGCCGTTGCGTCTCGGGGGCGTGGCACTCGACCTGTCCTTCTTCGTTCTGATGATCATCGTTTACATCCTGATCTCGATCGTGACCAGGCTGTGAGCGATACGGTCTTGCCGACTGCCGACGACTACGTAGAGGTGAAGAAGAGATGCCGCTGACCCCCGAGGACGTGCGGAACAAGCAGTTCACGACCGTCCGCCTCCGAGAAGGCTATGACGAGGACGAGGTCGATGCCTTCCTCGACGAGGTCGAGTCCGAGCTGACCCGCCTGCTCCGTGAGAACGAGGACCTGCGCGCCAAGCTGGCCGCCGCCACGCGTGCCGCTGCGCAGAACCAGCAGCAGCAAGGTATGCGCAAGCCGGAGCCGCAGGATCGTCCCGGTGCACCGGTGCCCGCCGCCATATCGGGTCCGCCGGTCCAGCAGCAGCCCCCGCAGATGGGTCCGCCCCAGCTGCCCGGTGGTGCTCCGCAGCTGCCCGCCGGTCCCAGTGGTCACGGCCCCCAGCAGCACGGCCCCGGCCCGCAGGGCCAGCACGGCCCCGGCCCGATGCAGGGCGGTCCCATGGGTGGCCCGATGGGCGGTCCCATGGGTCACGCGCCGCAGCAGATGCAGCAGATGCAGCAGCCGCAGATGCAGCAGCCGCAGATGCAGCAGCCCGGTCAGGGCCCCGGTGGCGACAGTGCCGCCCGTGTCCTCTCGCTCGCGCAGCAGACCGCCGACCAGGCGATCGCGGAGGCCCGTTCCGAGGCCAACAAGATCGTCGGCGAGGCGCGCAGCCGTGCCGAGGGCCTGGAGCGCGACGCGCGCGCCAAGGCGGACGCGCTGGAGCGGGACGCGCAGGAGAAGCACCGCGTGGCGATGGGCTCGCTGGAGTCGGCCCGCGCGACGCTGGAGCGCAAGGTCGAGGACCTGCGTGGCTTCGAGCGCGAGTACCGGACCCGGCTGAAGTCGTACCTGGAGAGCCAGCTGCGTCAGCTGGAGACCCAGGCCGACGACTCGCTGGCTCCGCCGCGGACTCCGGCGGCCGCTTCGCTGCCGCCGTCGCCCTCGTTGGCTCCGGCCGGTGCGGGCGCCATGGGTCACAACATGGGCAGCAACCACGGTGGTCACAGCAGCCCGCAGATGGGCGGCAACCCGTCCATGGGCGGTGGGCCCTCCTACGGTGGTCAGCAGCAGATGTCGCCGGCGATGACTCAGCCGATGGCACCGGTGCGGCCGCAGGCGCCGCAGCCGATGCAGCAGGCGCCCTCGCCGATGCGCGGGTTCCTGATCGACGAGGACGACAACTGAGCGGGTTGCGCGCGTTGAGCGCGTAGCCGTCGGCAGGCTGAGGGCCGGGCCCCGGGGAAAACCCCGGGGCCCCGGCCCTTTGCCGTGGGCGGGGGTGGGGGAACCTGCGGCGGGCCTGTTCCGCGACCCGTCCCGTCCCGAACTGGGGTGCTACGACCCGGACCCCGCGCCTCAAACGCCGTCGACGCGGGGTATGGGGGGCGGGCCCCCGGCTTCGGGAAGGGACGGCCGGGGGAACAGCGAGAGGCCCGGCCGGAACGTGTCCGGCCGGGCCTCTCGTGGTGTGGGTTACTGCTCCGCTTTGCGGAGGCGGAACGTCAGCGCCAGCCCCTCGTCCTCGAACGGCGTGCCGTACGCCCCGTCCGCCTCGCCCTGCGCGTAGTCCAGCGCCAGCACCTCGTCCGCGATGAGCGGCGCGTGCTCGGTCAGCGCCTCGACCGTCGCGGGGGACGTGGACGTCCAGCGGACGGCGATGCGGTCCGCCACGTCCAGGCCGCTGTTCTTGCGGGCTTCCTGGATCAACCGGATCGCGTCACGGGCCAGGCCCGCACGCCGCAGTTCCGGGGTGATCTCCAGGTCGAGCGCGACCGTCGCGCCCGAGTCGGACGCCACCGACCAGCCTTCGCGCGGCGTCTCGGTGATGATCACCTCGTCGGGGGTGAGGGTGACTGTCTCGCCGTCGACCTCGACCGACGCCGTGCCCTCGCGCAGGGCCAGGGAGAGCGCCGCCGCGTCGGCGTTCGCGACCGCCTTCGCCACCGCCTGGACGCCCTTGCCGAACCGCTTGCCCAGTGCCCGGAAGTTCGCCTTCGCCGTCGTGTCGACCAGCGAGCCGCCGACCTCCGAGAGGGAGGCGAGCGAGGAGACGTTCAGCTCCTCGGTGATCTGGGCGTGCAGCTCGGGGGAGAGCGACTCGAAGCCCGACGCCGCGACCAGGGCGCGGGACAGCGGCTGGCGGGTCTTGACGCCCGATTCTGCGCGCGTGGCGCGGCCGAGCTCGACCAGGCGGCGCACCAGCGCCATCTGCGTGGAGAGCGCCGGGTCGATCGCGGCCAGGTCCGCCTTCGGCCAGGAGGACAGGTGCACCGACTCCGGGGAGTCCGTGGTCACCGGGACGACGAGGTCCTGCCAGACCCGCTCGGTGATGAACGGGGTCAGCGGTGCCATCAGACGCGTGACCGTCTCGATGACCTCGTGCAGCGTGCGCAGCGCCGCCTTGTCGCCCTGCCAGAAGCGGCGGCGGGAGCGGCGCACGTACCAGTTGGACAGGTCGTCCACGAACGCGGACAGGAGCTTGCCGGCGCGCTGGGTGTCGTACCCCTCCAGTGCCTGCGTGACCTGGTCCACCAGCGCGTTCAGCTCGCTGAGCAGCCAGCGGTCAAGGACTGTGCGGTCCGCCGGGGCCGGGTCGGCCGCGGTCGGCGCCCAGCTCGACGTGCGCGCGTACAGCGCCTGGAAGGCGACCGTGTTCCAGTACGTGAGGAGGGTCTTGCGCACGACCTCCTGGATCGTGCCGTGGCCCACGCGCCGCGCCGCCCACGGGGAGCCGCCCGCCGCCATGAACCAGCGGACCGCGTCCGCGCCGTGCTGGTCCATGAGCGGGATCGGCTGGAGGATGTTGCCCAGGTGCTTGGACATCTTCCGGCCGTCCTCGGCGAGGATGTGGCCCAGGCAGACGACGTTCTCGTAGGAGGACTTGTCGAAGACGAGCGTGCCGACGGCCATCAGCGTGTAGAACCAGCCGCGGGTCTGGTCGATCGCCTCGGAGATGAACTGCGCCGGGTAGCGGCTCTCGAACAGCTCCTTGTTCTTGTACGGGTAGCCCCACTGCGCGAACGGCATCGAGCCCGAGTCGTACCAGGCGTCGATGACCTCCGGGACGCGGTACGCCTCCAGTTGGCAGTTCTCGTGCGAGCAGGTGAACGTGATCGCGTCGATGAACGGACGGTGCGGGTCCAGGTCCGACTGATCGGTTCCGGTGAGCTCGGTGAGCTCGGCACGGGAGCCGACGCAGGTGAGGTGGTTGTCCTCGCAGCGCCAGATCGGCAGCGGGGTGCCCCAGTAGCGGTTGCGGGACAGCGCCCAGTCGACGTTGTTGTTCAGCCAGTCACCGAAGCGGCCGTTCTTGACCGAGTCGGGGAACCAGTTGGTCTTCTCGTTCTCTTCGAGGAGCCGGTCCTTGATGGCGGTCGTGCGGATGTACCAGGACGGCTGCGCGTAGTAGAGCAGCGCGGTGTGGCAGCGCCAGCAGTGCGGGTAGCTGTGCTCGTAGGGGACGTGGCGGAAGAGCTTGCCGCGGGCGGCCAGGTCCTCGGTGAGCGCCTCGTCGGCCTTCTTGAAGAAGAGGCCGCCGACCAGCGGCAGGTTCTGCTCGAAGGTGCCGTCGGGGCGGACCGGGTTCACGACCGGCAGGCCGTAGGCGCGGCAGACCTTGAGGTCGTCCTCACCGAAGGCGGGGGACTGGTGGACCAGACCCGTACCGTCCTCGGTCGTCACGTACTCGGCATTGACGACGTAGTGAGCCGGGGCGCTGTCGCTCGGGAAGTCGACGAGGGCGAACGGGCGCTCGTACGTCCAGCGCTCCATCTCGCGGCCGGTGAAGGACTGACCGGTGAGTTCCCAGCCCTCGCCGAGTGCCTTCTCCAGGAGGGGCTGGGCGACGACGAGCTTCTCCTCGCCGTTGCTCGCGACGACGTATGTGACGTCGGGGTGCGCGGCGACGGCGGTGTTGGAGACCAAGGTCCACGGGGTGGTCGTCCAGACCAGCAGCGCGGCCTCGTCGGCCAGCGGGCCGGAGGTGAGCGGGAAGCGCACGAAGACCGAGGGGTCGACGACCGTCTCGTACCCCTGGGCCAGCTCGTGGTCCGAGAGGCCGGTGCCGCAGCGCGGACACCACGGTGCGACGCGGTGGTCCTGGACCAGCAGGTCCTTGTTGAAGATCTCCTTCAGGGACCACCAGACGGAGTCGACGTACGACGGGTCCATCGTGCGGTACGCGTCGTCCAGGTCGACCCAGTAGCCCATCCGGGTCGTGAGCGCGGTGAACGCGTCGGTGTGGCGGGTCACGGACTCGCGGCACTTGGCGTTGAACTCGGCGATGCCGTACGCCTCGATGTCCTTCTTGCCGTTGAAGCCCAGTTCCTTCTCGACCGCGAGCTCGACCGGCAGACCGTGGCAGTCCCAGCCGGCCTTGCGGCCCACGTGGTAGCCCTGCATCGTGCGGAAGCGGGGGAAGACGTCCTTGAAGACGCGGGCCTCGATGTGGTGGGCGCCGGGCATGCCGTTGGCGGTCGGCGGGCCCTCGTAGAAGACCCACTCGGGGCGGCCCTCGGACTGTTCGAGGCTTTTGGCAAAGACCTTGCTCTCGCGCCAGAAGTCGAGCACGGCGTGCTCCAGCGCGGGAAGGTCGACCTGGGCGGGTACCTGTCGGTACTGCGGCGATGTCATGGGCGAGATTCCTCCGGCGGACGTTTTCCACTTCCGTCGGAGGGACGAGAACCGTGCGGCTCCCGCGGTACCACCCTCCTTGGCCCCGGGTGTGCGCCCGTGGCCCCCTCATTGGGGTCGCGATGCCGGTTCTACTTGCCTCGCGGCGTTCTTCCGACGGCTCCGGGTGATCTTCACGACGCGCTCGCCCCCGGGCTTCCACCGTCCCCGGGTCGCTCCTGGCTGCGTACGACGCTACTCGTCCCATCCACGCCTCTCGCTGGCCCCAGTGTACGGGCCCGTACGGGCGACGGCCGACCGGTTTATCCGGGGGTGCGGGCGTGACCCGAATGGCGAGACCGGGCGGGCGGAGTCCCGGCGGGGGAGCGGAGGGCGGATTACCGGGCGGGGAGCTGGGAACAACGGTTTCAGGCGCGCGCTGATCCGGCACGGGGAGAGGCGATTCGGCGGCGTGCCCCGTTGCCGCGGGGCTGGGGTCGATTTATCGTCCCAGCACGATTCGCGTGCAAGATCACAATATGTGAAGGGGCCGCGGCCATGGTGGCGAAGAAGACCGCCGTACAGAAGTCGGCGTCAGCGAGATCCACGGGCGCGGCGGCCGAGGAGACGAACGGAGACACGGGCACGGAGACCGTCCTGGCGCCGGTTCCGGTGAAGGCCGCGGCGAAGAAGACCACGGCGAGAAAGGCTGAGGTGAGGAAGTCCGCGGCGAAGAAGTCCGCGGCACGGAAGACGGCCGCGCACGAGGCGGACGGAGAGCGGACGGCCGACGGTGACACCGGCGGCGGGCACGCGGCACCTGGCACGA
This sequence comes from Streptomyces sp. NPDC051286, assembly GCF_044455345.1. Taxonomy (NCBI): domain Bacteria; kingdom Bacillati; phylum Actinomycetota; class Actinomycetes; order Kitasatosporales; family Streptomycetaceae; genus Streptomyces; species Streptomyces sp. NPDC051286. The sequence goes on from NZ_JBITER010000001.1 coordinate 496,310, forward strand.
AGGCCGCGGCGAGGAAGAACGCGGTCAAGAAGGCGTCGAAGAAGGCCGCTGCGGCGGCCACGGGGGCGGCCGAAGCCGCCGAGCAGACGGGAGCCCACACGGTGGTAGCCAAGAAGAGCGCAGCCCGGACCCGCACATCCGGGAAGGACGCGGCGCCGGTGCCGCCCGCCCGGGTCGCCGCCGCGACGGCGCCCGGGGATCTGGCCGTACGGCCGGGCGAGGACCCCTGGACGCCGGAGGAGGTTGCCGAGGCGCGGGCCGAGCTGACCAGCGAGGTCATGCGGCTCCGCAGCGAGCTGGAGGCGTCGGGTGCGGCGCTCGCCGGGCTGATGCGCGACTCCGGTGACGGGGCCGGTGACGACGAGGCGGACACCGGCACGAAGAACATCACCCGTGAGCACGAGATGGCGCTCGCCGCCAACGCCACGGAGATGCTGGAGCAGACCGAGCGGGCGCTGGCCCGGCTCGACGCGGGGACCTACGGACTGTGCGAGATCTGCGGCAATCCGATCGGCAAGGCGCGGATGCAGGCGTTCCCCCGGGCGACGCTCTGTGTCGAGGACAAACAGAAGCAGGAGCGTCGCGGCTGATTCAGGGAGGCGTGTCGTACCCTCGTCTTCGGTCAGGAACCTAGGTTGAGGGACTCACGTGGCAGAGGCGGAGCGCATCATCGGTACGCCGGACATCCCTGACGCTGAGGGGACCGGGGGCCCCGAGGGCGAGGTGCGGGGTGAGCCCGGGGGCACGGGCGCGGACACGGACCGGGCCGAGACCCCCGGCAAGGGCAAGCGGAAAATCATGGTGCTCTTCGTCGTGGCCGTCTTCGCCTATCTGCTCGACCTGATCAGCAAGATGATCGTGGTCGCGAAGCTGGAGCACCAGCAGCCCATCGAGATCTTCGGCGAGTGGCTGCGCTTCGACGCGATCCGGAACGCGGGCGCCGCCTTCGGCATCGGCGAGGCGTTCACGGTGATCTTCACCGTCATCGCGGCGACGGTGATCGTGGTCATCGCCCGGCTCGCCCGCAAGCTCTACAGCCTGCCGTGGGCGATCGCCCTCGGTCTGCTGCTCGGCGGTGCGCTCGGCAACCTCACCGACCGGATCTTCCGCTCGCCCGGCCTCTTCAAGGGCGCGGTGGTGGACTTCATCGCCCCCGCGCACTTCGCCGTCTTCAATCTCGCGGACTCCGCCATCGTCTGCGGTGGCATCCTGATCGTGATCCTTTCCTTCAAGGGCCTGGACCCCGACGGCACCGTGCACAAGGACTAGCGGCGGCAAGGCATACTCGACTGGTGAGTACGTATCCCGAGGTCCGCACCCTGCCCGTTCCCGACGGTCTGGAAGGCGAGCGTGTCGACGCCGCCATTTCCCGCATGTTCGGCTTCTCCCGTACCAAGGCCGCCGAGCTGGCCGCTGCCGGGAAGGTGCAGGTGGACGGTGCTGTGGTCGGGAAGTCCGAGCGGGTGCAGGGCGGTGCCTGGCTGGAAGTGGAGATGCCGCAGGCACCCGCTCCGGTGCAGATCGTCGCCGAGCCCGTCGAGGGCATGGAGATCGTGCACGACGACGACGACATCGTCGTGATCGTGAAGCCGGTCGGGGTCGCAGCCCACCCGAGTCCCGGCTGGACCGGCACGACGGTCATCGGCGGTCTCGCCGCGGCCGGTTACCGGATCTCGACCTCGGGCGCCGCCGAGCGCCAGGGCATCGTCCACCGCCTCGACGTCGGCACCTCGGGCCTGATGGTCGTCGCCAAGTCCGAGCGGGCCTACACGCTGCTGAAGGGCCAGTTCCGCGACCGGGTCGTCGAGAAGAAGTACCACGCGCTGGTCCAGGGCCACCCGGACCCGATGAGCGGCACCATCGACGCCCCCATCGGGCGCCACCCGACGCACGACTACAAGTGGGCGGTCACGGCCGAGGGCAAGCCCTCCGTGACGCACTACGACCTGATCGAGGCGTACCGGTCCGCGAGCCTCCTCGACATCAAGCTGGAGACGGGCCGTACGCACCAGATCCGGGTGCACATGTCCGCCCACCGCCACCCCTGCGTCGGCGACCTGACGTACGGCGCCGACCCGACGGTGGCCAAGCGCCTCGGGCTGACACGGCAGTGGCTGCACGCGGTCCGGCTCGGCTTCGAGCACCCGTCGGACGGCAACTGGGTGGAGTTCGCCAGCAGCTACCCGGCTGACCTGCAGCAGGCCCTCGACAGGATTGCGGCGGAGAGTCAGTGATCACCGGAGCCCCGGCCCCGTACACCACGCGCACAGCTGTCGATGAGAGCGACCTCGCGGCCTGTTTCCAGGTCCGCAAGGAGGTCTTCGTCGGCGAGCAGAACGTACCCGAGGAGATCGAGTACGACTCCTACGACGCGGACGCTCTGCATGTGATCGCCGTGGCGGCGGACGGTGCGGCGCTCGGCACGGGACGGTTGCTGCATGGCGTGGGCGCGGCCGCCAAGACCGGTGGCGACCTCACCGTCGGCTCGCTCGGACGGCTCGCGGTGACCGGCCGGGCACGCGGTCTCGGGGTCGGCGCGGCGCTGGTCCGGGCCATCGAGGAAGCGGCCCGCGGTATCGGTCTGGCCGCTGTGGACCTGCATGCCCAGACCCATGCGCTCGGCTTCTACGAGCGGCTCGGGTACGTGGCGTACGGCCCCGAGTTCCCGGATGCGGGGATCCCCCACCGGGCGATGCGCCGCAGCCTGTAGACCACACCGGGCGCCGCTCCGGTCGTACGGACCGGAAACGACACCCTCGCGCACGTCTCCGCCGGCCCGGCAGGCCGCAGCGCGTCCAGGTCCCGTTCGACGGCACGGCGCGCGGACCCGCTCCGGGCGACGCGCGCCGTGCGGTGTGATCACCGCCGTGCCGCCGCGCGGCAGGGTGACCGAGATCCGGCCGGGACCGGAGTCCCGCCCGTGCCCGCGCCGTACCTCGATGCGGCCCGTGATCGAGTACTTCAGGGGCAGTGGCGCGCGCCGGGTGGTCAAGAGGGGGAGGGGGAGAGGGTGTTGTCCGCTTTGCGGGCATCGCGTGGCACGCTGGAACCACTCATGACCGACCACCGGGTTCCGCTCGACACGCTCCGGAAGGCACAACGTGGACCAACTGGCACTGCTCCTCCTGCTGTTGCTCGGAGCCGTGGTCACGGTGCCACTGGGGGAACGTCTCGGGTTGCCCGCACCGGTGCTGATGACGCTCGCCGGAGTCGGCATGGCGTTCCTCAGCTTCGTACCGAATGTGGACATCCCGCCGGAGATCATTCTTCCCGCGCTGCTGCCGCCGCTGCTCTACGCCTCCGTGCAGCGCACCTCATGGCGGCAGTTCGCCGCCAACAAACGCCCGATCTTTCTGCTGGCCGTGGCACTCGTCTTTGTGACGACGGCAGCCGTCGCCGCCGTCGCCAACGCGATCGTCCCCGGCCTGCCCCTCGCCGCCGCCGTGGCCCTCGGCGCGCTCGTCGCCCCGCCCGACCCGGTCGCCGCGACCGCCGTCGCGGGATCGCTCGGGCTGCCGCGCAGGCTCGTCTCCATCCTGGAGGGCGAGGGACTGTTCAACGACGTGACCGCGATCGTGCTCTACCACGTGGCGATCGCCGCCGCGGTGAGTGGCACCTTCTCGCTGCCGGAGGCCTTCGGGCTGCTGATCCTCTCCGCCGTGGTCGCCGTGGCGGTCGGTCTCGCGGTGGGCTGGCTGACCATCAAACTCATGGGTCTGCTCGGCGATGCGACGCTCCAGGTCGGGCTGACGCTGCTGGTGCCGTTCGTGAGTTATGTGCTCGCGGAGGAGCTCAAGGGGTCGGGCGTGCTCGCCGTGCTCACCACCGCGCTGTTCCTCGCCGAGCACACCGCCGACGCGGACGACGTGCTGGGCCGGCTCGCCGGCCGCAGCTTCTGGGAGATCGTCGACACGCTCGTCACCGGCGTCGCCTTCGGCCTGATCGGTCTCGAACTGCACAACGTCTTCGGCACGTCGCACGGGCGCGCCTGGGAGATGACCGGCTGGGGCCTGGTGGTGGTCGCGGTCGTCGTCGGCGTACGGCTGCTGTGGCTGCTGCCCGCCACCTGGCTGGCCAAGCGGCTGCACACCCGCCGCGACTACAGCGAGGAGATCCCCACCAGCTGGCGTGAGACCGTCGTGATGTGGTGGGCCGGGATGCGCGGGGTGGCCTCCGTCGCGCTGGCCCTCGCGATCCCGCTGGAGACGGACGACGGGAAACCGTTCCCCGGCTGCGACGAGATCGTCTTCATCGCCTTCGTCGTGATCATGGCGACCCTGGTCGTCCAGGGACTCACCCTGCCGTGGCTGGTACGCAAGCTCGGCGTCCGCGCCGACACGGACGCGGAGGCCGCGCTGGAACGGGACCTTGCGTTCCGTGCCGCGAAGGCTGCGAGGCACCGGCTCCAGGAGATCCAGGAGGCCGAGGAGTTCACGGAGGAGGTGGTGGAGCGGCTGCATCGGCTGGCGTACGACGTGGGGGCGAGGATCAGCCCCGACATGGTCGACGAGGACCGGCGGGAGGCGTACGCGAAGCGCGCCGAGCGGTTGCGGGCGGTCAACCGGGTGCAGCGCGAGATGATGTCCGCCGCCCGGCACGCGGTGCTGTCCGCGCGCAGCGAGTCGGGGACGGACCCGGAGGTGGTCGACCGGGTGCTGAGGCAGCTGGACGTACGCAGCCTGCGCTGACCCGGGCGCCCCCGCGGCCTGTGCTCCGGGCCCGCGTCCCTCAGAGCCTGTCGGGCGACCTCTGATCGAGCGGACGCGGATCACCCGACAGGCTCTCAGCCGCGTCCGGTCCCGAGCGCCACCTCCGCCACCGACCGTGACCAGCGGACGCAGTATGTTCTCCATCCTGTCGTTCGCCATGCCATCGACCGCAGCTGGCACCATGGCTCCCATGAACATCATGCTTTTCCACTCGACGTACGGTCTGCGCCCCGCGGTGCACGCGGCTGCCGCCCGGCTGCGCGGCGCAGGGCACGAGGTGCACGTGCCCGATCTCTTCGACGGGCACACGTTCGAGACCGCCGAGGAAGGCATGGCCTTCAAGGACGAGCTGGGCAAGGACGAGTTGCTCAAGCGCGCCGTCCTGGCCGCAGCCCCCTATTCCGAGCGCGGTCTCGTCTACGCCGGCTTCTCCTTCGGCGCCGCCACCGCTCAGACTCTGGCACTCGGTGACGAGAAGGCGCGCGGGCTGCTGCTCCTTCACGGCACGTCGGACATCGCGGAGAACGCGGAGGTCGACGAGCTACCGGTACAGCTCCATGTCGCCGACCCCGACCCGTTCGAGACGCACGACTGGCTGAACTCCTGGTATCTGCAGATGCAGCGGACCGGCGCCGATGTGGAGATCTACCGGTACCCCGGTGCGGGCCACCTCTTCACGGACCCGGACCTGCCGGACTACGACGCGGCGTCGGCCGATCTGACGTGGAAGGTCGCCCTCGGCTTCCTCGCCACTCTGTAGACGGCCGGAGCCCCGCACACTCTGACGGTGTGCGGGGCCCCTCGTCCGTACGCCGGGATCAGGCGCGGTACGCGGTCCAGCTGTCGCTCATCCGCTGCACCTGGCCCGCGGTGAACTGGTACATGCACGAGTCGTAGGTGTAGTCCATGAAGTTGTGGATCGGGTCGACCCCGGTCTTGTTGGTGCAGGTGTCGCGTCCGGTCGGGCACGCGAACGCGGGGCTCTGCTCGGCCGGCGTGTCGGAGACGTAGTCGCCGTTGCCGTTACAGCCGCCCTGGAACGTGTGGTAGAGCCCCATCCAGTGGCCGACCTCGTGGGTGGCGGTGTCGCCCTCGTTGTAGTTGCTGGCCGAGCCGCCCGGCAGCGAGGTGTCGAGGATGACCACGCCGTCCATGTTCGGGCTGGATTTGTACGAGCTGGGGAAGGTCGCCCAGCCGAGCAGCCCGCCGCCGAGGTTGGCGGTGTAGACGTTGAGCGCGTTCTTGCCGCCCTTGCGCAGCGCCGTCTTCATGTCCTTCTCGGCGGAGGAGCCCGAGGAGAGGTTGTACCAGGTGGCGTTGTCCGTGTAGTCGGTGCCGGCCAGCGAGAACTGGAAGCCGGAGTTGGTGTTGCCGGTGCCCTGGCCGCCGTAGGCCGCGTTCAGCACGTTCATCTGGCCGCTGATGTCGCCGGCGGTGAGCTTGCCGGTGGCGCCGGAGTGGATGACGTGGAAGTAGACCGGGATGGTCGCTCCGGCGGCGAGCGTGGCGCCGCTGGCCCGGCGGTCCGCGAGTCTCGCCTTGAGCTGCGTGTCCATGGCCTTGGCCTGGGCCGCGGTGATTTCGTTGGGGTCGGAGGCGTGCTTGGTGCCCGAAGGACGGGCCTGGCGCGCGGTGGCGTCGGTGCTCGCGCACTTCTCCGCCGAGGCGGAGGCGGTGGACACCTTGGCGGCGGCCGCGCCGGAGGGAGCGGAGAGCGGTGCCAGGGCCAGGGTTCCGGCCAGGACGGCGATGCCGATCGCACGGTGACGTATACGCGGCGATATACGGGCAAGAGTGCGCACGAGTACTCCTCGCTGAAGCGTGGATGAGGGATTTCCTCACCCGCCGCCGGGAGATTACGTGCGCATGTCACAACTTGAGGAGCACTGATCAGGCCCAATCAACCATGGGGCAAATCGGGGAAACGGGAAGAAATAATTCTGTCCGTTCCAGGGTTTGAGACACGGACGTAACGTCGCGCGTTACCCCGACGGGTGGTGTGTCCCCATTGGGTCCAGGGAACACACCACCCGCCGTAGCGACGTAATGCGCCGTCAACATGGCCCGCCTTGGCTGAAACCAGACGTTTCAGCGCACCGGGCGGTCCGCCCGCTCGACCTTCTGGGTGCCACTGAGTGTCCGGTACGAGCGCGTCCACGCGGAACTCGCGTCCCGCTTCGTCTTGTCGGAGACCACGTAGTAGTCCATCTGCGAGCGCTCGGCGGTCACGTCCAGGACGCCGTAGCCGTGCGAGTCCATGTCCACCCATTTCACATGGCGGTTGGCGGCCTTCACCCCCGCGGCCGCGACCACCGAGACCGTCTGCGGTGCGACGTGCAGAATGTCGTCGAGATTGTCCGAGGTCACCGATGTGACCACGAACTCGGTGGCGGCCGAGGCCGAGAGCGGATACGTGGCCGCCTTCACCGGTACGTCATTGGCCCACGCCATGTGGATGTCACCGGTCAGGAAGACCGTGTTGCGGATCGACCGGTCCCGCAGATGCGCGATCAGTTCCTTGCGGTCGTCCGTGTAGCCGTCCCACTGGTCGACATTGACCGCGAGCCCCTCCTTGGGCAGCCCCAGCAACTCCGCGAGCGGCTCCAGCAGATGGGCCGGTACGGAACCGAACGCGACCGGCGAGATCATCACCGACGTGCCGACCAGCTTCCAGGTGGCGTCCGAACCGGCCAGGCCCGCCTTCAACCAGTCCAGTTGCGCCCGGCCGGTGATCGAGCGGTCGGGGTCGTCGACCGAGCCGCTGCCGATCGTCGCCTGCTGGGAGCGGAAGGTCCGCAGATCCAGAAGGTGGAGATCGGCCAGCGTGCCGAAGCGCAGCCGCCGGTAGACGGTGCCCTCGGTGGAGGGGCGGACCGGCATCCACTCGAAGTACGCCTGCTTGGCGCCCGCCACCCGGTCGGTCCAGGCGCCCTCGGTGCCCGGCGTGTGGTTCTCGGCGCCGCCCGACCAGGCGTCGTTGGCGAACTCGTGATCGTCCCAGATTGCGATCACCGGATGCGTGGCGTGCAGGGTCTGCAGATCGGCGTCCGTCTTGTAACGGCCGTGCCGGGTCCGGTAGTCGGCAAGGGTGAGGGTCTCGTGGGCCGGCTCGTGCTGCCGTACGACGTACTTCGCGTCCGGGTAGCCGCCCGACGCGTACTCGTAGATGTAGTCGCCGAGATGGAGGACCGCGTCGAGATCGGCGCGGGCTGCGAGATGGCGGTACGGGGAGAAGTAGCCGGACTCCCAGTTGGCGCAGGACACCACACCGAAGCGCACTCCGGGCGTGGCGGCTTGGGCCGCGGGCGCGGTACGGGTGCGGCCCGTCGGCGAGAGGGTCTCCGTACCGTCGCCCGCCGAGAAGCGGAACCAGTACGCGGTGGCCGGGCTGAGCCCCCGAACATCGGCCTTGACGGTGTGGTCGGACGAAGCCCTCGCGACGGTCGTGCCCCGGGCGACGACCCGGGCGAACTCCTTGTCCTCGGCGACCTCCCAGCGCACCGCCGTGTCGGCGCCACGGCCGGAGCCGGGCACGGCGTCGGGCGTCGGGGTGACGCGGGTCCACAGGAGTATGCCGTCGGGAGGGGGCACCTCCCATGTCCTTGAGGCTATGGGGGAGGGTCGCCGGAGGCGACACCGTGCAGGAAGGCGGGGCCGTCGGCGGCGCGGGCGCTGGTGGCAGTCCCTAACACGGGGGCGGCGACGGCGGTGGCGGCAGCGGCCTTCACCAGGGTGCGGCGGCTGGGCGCGGGAAGGGACGGAGAATTCTGTCGACTGGTCACGAAGGGAAACCCTACTGACCGGTAAGGCGAACGGGCGGGCGAACCAAGAAAGTTCGCCCGCCCGTAAGAAAACCGCTGCCGGTCGTCAGCCCTTGAGTGCCTTGTCGACCGCGGTGTTGAAGTCGGCCACGGTCATCGGGGCGTTCTCGCTGCCCTCGCTGGTGAGCGTCTTGCCGTCCATCTTCAGCGTCGGGGTGCCCCTCACGCCGCTCTTGTCGAACGCCGCCGACATCTTCATCGCCCAGTTGTCGTACGTGCCGTCGTTGACGTCCTTCTGGAACGCCTTGTTGTCCTTCAGCTCGTCCACCGTGTTGGCGATCTTGATCAGGTACGAGTCCTTGGCGAACTTGTCGTCGGTCTCCTCCGGGTGGTACTTCGCGGAGTAGATCGCGTACTTGTAGTCGAGGAACGCCTGCGGGCTGACGTTGAGTGCCGCGCCGAGCGCGCTGAGCGCGTTCTTGGACCCCTCGCCGTTGCTCATGTTGTCGATGAACGTGGCGCCGATGAACTTGACCTTGTACTTGCCGGCGTCGACGTCCTTGTGGATCGTCTCGCCGACGGTCTGCTCGAACTGGCCGCAGATCGGGCAGCGCGGGTCCTCGTACAGTTCGAGGGTCTTCTTGGCGGTCGGCTTGCCGATGACGACGGTCGTGCCGTCGGTGCCCGAGGTGTTCTTCGGCGCGGTGACGTTCTTCGCGTCCTTGGCCGCCTCCCAGTGACCGGGCTTGTTCAGCTGCATCACGGCGTAGCTGACGCCGCCGGCGATCGCCAGCACGGCGACCACCGAGACGCCGACGATCACCTGCTTGCGGATCTTGTCCTTCTTGGCCTGGCGCTCGCGCTCCGCGCGCAGCCGCTCACGGGCGGCTGCCTTGTTGGCCTGGCTGTTGCGCTTGCTCATGGCTGTTTCTCCGTGGTGTGTGGGGTTGTCAGGGACTGTCCGGGCTCAGGCGATGGAGCAGGCCGAGCGCGGCGGTCCCCTCCGTCCCACGGAGTGCACGAGGAGTCGGGCGTGCGCGAGCAGGTGCGAGCGGTACGGGGCGGGCCGGGCGGCACTCCGTACGGAGCGGCGGACCGTACCCGCCACGGCGACCGCGATCAGCAGCGGCCGGAACGCCGTGGCGGCGACCGCCCGCAGCAGACCGGCGAGCGCGGACTCGCCGCGCCGCAGCCACGCCGCGGCCAGCAGACCGACCGATACATGGGCCGCCAGCAGCAGCCACGGCACAGCGGGACCGGGAGAGGCCAGCACGGCGGCGACACCATGTCCGGCACCGGTCACGGAGGCGAACGGGGTGCCGGTCGCGCCGACCCCCCCGAGCTGCGCCCCACCGGTACCGACCTCGCCGCCGCCGCACAGGACATCGACGCCGACCGAACGCAGCGGACCCGCTATCGGGCCGCCCGCCGCTCCGTAACAGAGGTGCTGGCCGGTGGTGAAGACCGTGTCCGCGGCGAGTTCCAGCGGCACCAGCAGCCCGGCGATCGCGCCGAAACCGCGCTCCCGCCCAGCCAGCGCGTACGCCACGGCGAAGACCAGACCGGCCAGCCCGCCGACCACGGTCAGCGGCAGTGGGACCTGGGAGAGCAGCACATGGGACCCAGCGGAGAGCGTCACGACGAGCGCTGTGAAGAGCGCCGCGCGCACGACTCTGAGCTGCGTCCCGGATATGTCCATCGTCCGAGAGTGTGCCATGTGAACCTGTCAGCGCCGCCTAAAGGGGGTGTTTCGCAAGGGGCGTCGTCCGCCCGCCAGGCAGGCGGGACTATTCGAAACACGCCCTGAAGGGGGTGTGGCACCGCGAGGAGACCTACAGCCCCGGGATGCGGCCGTTGCGGAAGAGGTCCACGAAGATCTGGTGGTCGGCCCGCGCCTGAGCCCCGTAGCTGTGCGCGAAGTCCACCAGCAGCCCGGCGAAGCCCTCCTCGTCCGCCGCGATCGCCGCGTCGATCGCCCGCTCCGTGGAGAACGGCACCAGCGAGTGGCCGCTCTCGTCGTCCGCGGCGGAGTGCATCGTCGCCGTCGCCCGGCCGAGGTCGGCGACGACCGCCGCGATCTCGTCGGGCTCGTCGATGTCGGACCAGTCCAGGTCCACCGCGTACGGCGAGACCTCGGCGACCAGCTGACCGGCACCGTCCAGCTCGGTCCACCCCAGCCACGGGTCGGCGTGCGCCTGCAGGGCGCGCTGGGAGATGACCGTGCGGTGCCCCTCGTGCTGGAAGTAGTCGCGCACGGCCGTGTCGGTGATGTGCCGGGAGACCGCCGGGGTCTGTGCCTGCTTGAGATAGATCACCACATCGTTCTCCAGGGCGTCGCTGTTGCCCTCCAGAAGGATGTTGTACGAGGGCAGCCCGGCCGAGCCGATACCGATGCCGCGACGGCCGACGACGTCCTTCACCCGGTACGAGTCGGGGCGGGTCAGGCTCGACTCGGGCAGCGTCTCCAGATAGCCGTCGAACGCCGCCAGCACCTTGTAGCGCGTCGCCGCGTCCAGATCGATCGCGCCGCCGCCGTCCGCGAACCGGCGCTCGAAGTCCCGGATCTCCGTCATCGAGTCGAGCAGCGAGAACCGGGTCAGCGACCGGGCGTCGTGCAGCGCGGCCAGCAGCGGCCCCTCGGCGGTGTCCAGGGTGAACGGGGGCACCTCGTCGTTCTTCGCGCCTGTTGCGAGCGCGTGGATCCGCTCGCGGTAGGCCGCCGCGTAGACCCGGACGAGCTCACTGATCTGGTCGTCGCCCAGCGCCTTCGCGTACCCGATCAGGGCGACGGAGGCGGCGAACCGCTTGAGGTCCCAGGTGAACGGGCCGATGTACGCCTCATCGAAGTCGTTCACATTGAAGATCAGCCGGCCGTTCGCGTCCATGTACGTGCCGAAGTTCTCCGCGTGCAGGTCACCGTGGATCCACACCCGGCCGGTTTGGTCGTCCAGATATGGCCCGCCGTGGCGCTCCCGCTCCAGGTCGTTGTAGAACAGGCACGCCGTGCCCCGGTAGAAGGCGAACGCCGAGCCCGCCATCTTGCGGAACTTGACCCGGAAGGCAGCCGGATCGGCGGCCAGGAGCTGGCCGAAGGCGGTGTCGAAAACCTCGAGAATCTGCTCCCCGCGCTGCGCTGCGCCGGTCTGCGCCTCCGACATTTCTGGGTGCCTCCTGGTACCTGGCGTGCACGGACAAATGGGACGGTCGTCTCCGTCCCCTCAACGCGCGACGGTACCCGGGAGTGCCCCTCGGTTGTCAGACCGGAGACGTAGACTTCCACGCTGTCGCCCCTGTCCGCCCACCCGTCGCCCGACCACCACCCCTCATCGAGGCGCTTCGCGCCGCACCTGTCGCCCCGGAGGCCCGACCCGTGACCAAGCCGCCTTTTACGCACCTTCACGTCCACACCCAGTACTCGCTGCTGGACGGTGCCGCGCGGCTCAAGGACATGTTCGCTGCCTGCAATGAAATGGGCATGTCGCACATCGCGATGACGGACCACGGCAACCTGCACGGGGCGTACGACTTCTTCCACCAGGCGAAGAAGGCCGAGGTGACGCCGATCATCGGCATCGAGGCCTACGTCGCCCCGGAGTCGCGCAAGCACAAGCGGAAGATCCAGTGGGGTCAGCCCCACCAGAAGCGCGACGACGTCTCGGGTTCGGGTGGCTACACCCACAAGACGATCTGGGCGGCGAACAATACCGGTCTGCACAACCTCTTCCGGCTCTCCTCGGACGCGTACGCCGAGGGCTGGCTGCAGAAGTGGCCGCGCATGGACAAGGAGACCATCGCCCAGTGGTCCGAGGGGCTGATCGCGTCCACCGGCTGTCCGTCCGGTGAGGTGCAGACGCGGCTGCGGCTCGGCCAGTTCGACGAGGCGGTCCAGGCGGCCTCCGACTACAAGGACATCTTCGGCGAGGGCAAGTACTTCCTGGAGCTGATGGACCACGGCATCGAGATCGAGCGCCGGGTCCGTGACGGACTCCTCGAAATCGGCAGGAAGCTCGGCATCCCGCCGCTCGTGACGAACGACTCGCACTACACGTACGCCAGCGAGGCCACCGCGCACGACGCGCTGCTCTGCATCCAGACCGGCAAGAACCTCTCCGACCCCGACCGTTTCCGGTTCGACGGCACGGGCTACTACCTCAAGACGACGGACGAGATGTACGGCGTCGACTCCTCCGACGCCTGGCAGCAGGGGTGCGCCAACACCCTGCTGGTCGCCGAGCAGATCGACACCAGCGGGATGTTCGAGAAGCGCGACCTGATGCCGAAGTTCGACATCCCGGACGGCTTCACCGAGGTCACCTGGTTCCAGGAGGAGGTCCGGACCGGCATGAACCGGCGCTTCCCCGGCGGCGTTCCCGAGGACCGGCAGAAGCAGGCCGAGTACGAGATGGACGTCATCATCCAGATGGGGTTCCCGGGGTACTTCCTCGTTGTCGCCGACTTCATCATGTGGGCCAAGAACAACGGCATCGCGGTGGGCCCCGGGCGTGGCTCCGCGGCCGGTTCGATCGTCGCGTACGCGATGGGCATCACCGACCTCGACCCGATCGAGCACGGACTGATCTTCGAGCGGTTCCTCAACCCCGAGCGTGTCTCCATGCCTGATGTCGACATCGACTTCGACGAGCGCCGGCGCGTCGAAGTGATCAGGTACGTGACGGAGAAGTACGGCGCCGACAAGGTCGCCATGATCGGTACGTACGGCAAGATCAAGGCCAAGAACGCGATCAAGGACTCCGCCCGCGTCCTCGGCTATCCGTACGCGATGGGCGACCGGCTCACCAAGGCCATGCCCGCCGACGTCCTCGGCAAGGGCATCGACCTCTCCGGAATCACCGACCCCAAGCACCCGCGGTACAGCGAGGCGGGCGAGATCCGGGGGATGTACGAGAACGAGCCGGACGTCAAGAAGGTCATCGACACCGCCAAGGGTGTCGAGGGGCTGGTCCGGCAGATGGGTGTGCACGCCGCCGGCGTGATCATGTCCAGTGAGCCCATCGTCGACCACGCCCCGGTCTGGGTGCGGCACACCGACGGCGTCACCATCACGCAGTGGGACTACCCGCAGTGCGAGTCGCTCGGCCTGCTGAAGATGGACTTCCTCGGCCTGCGCAACCTCACGATCATGGACGACGCCATCAAGATGGTGAAGGCCAACAAGGGCATCGACCTGGAGATGCTCGCCCTTCCGCTGGACGACCCCAAGACGTACGAGCTGCTCTGCCGTGGTGACACGCTCGGCGTCTTCCAGTTCGACGGCGGTCCGATGCGTTCGCTGCTGCGCCAGATGCAGCCCGACAACTTCGAGGACATTTCCGCCGTCTCGGCCTTGTACCGGCCGGGCCCGATGGGCATGAACTCGCACACGAACTACGCCGAGCGCAAGAACGGCCGCCAGGAGATCACCCCGATCCACCCGGAGCTGGAGGAGCCGCTCAAGGAGACGCTCGGCCTGACCTACGGCCTGATCGTCTACCAGGAGCAGGTGCAGAAGGCCGCGCAGATCATCGCCGGGTACTCGCTCGGCGAGGCCGACATCCTGCGCCGCGTGATGGGCAAGAAGAAGCCCGACGAGCTGGCGAAGAACTTTGTGCTCTTCCAGGCAGGCGCCAAGAAGAACGGCTTCTCCGACGCGGCGATCCAGGCACTGTGGGACGTGCTGGTCCCGTTCGCCGGGTACGCGTTCAACAAGGCGCACTCCTCCGCGTACGGACTGGTCACGTACTGGACCGCGTACCTCAAGGCGAACTACCCCGCCGAGTACATGGCGGCGCTGCTGACCTCGGTCAAGGACGACAAGGACAAGTCCGCGGTCTACCTCAACGAGTGCCGCCGCATGGGCATCAAGGTGCTCCCGCCGAACGTCAACGAGTCCGAGTCGAATTTTGCCGCCCAGGGCGACGACGTCATTCTCTTCGGGCTGACGGCCATCCGTAACGTCGGACAGAACGTCGTCGACTCGATCATCCGGTGCCGCAAGGCGAAGGGAAAGTACAGCAGCTTCCCCGACTTCCTCGACAAGGTCGAGGCGGTGGTCTGCAACAAGCGGACCGTCGAATCACTGATCAAGGCCGGCGCATTCGACGAGATGGGCCACACCCGCAAGGGCCTCGTCGCCCACCACGAGCCGATGATCGACAACGTGGTGCAGGTCAAGCGCAAGGAGGCCGAGGGACAGTTCGACCTCTTCGGCGGCGGCGAGGAGGACAGCGACGAGCCGGGCTTCGGGCTCGACGTCGAGTTCTCCGACATCGAGTGGGAGAAGTCGTACCTGCTGGCCCAGGAGCGCGAAATGCTCGGGCTGTACGTCTCCGACCACCCGCTCTTCGGTATCGAGCACGTGCTGACCGACAAGTCCGACGCGGCGATCTCCCAGCTCACCGGCGGCGAACACGCCGACGGGGCGATCGTCACCATCGGCGGCATCATCTCCGGACTCCAGCGGAAGATGACCAAGCAGGGCAACGCCTGGGCCATCGCCACCGTCGAGGACCTGGCCGGTTCCATCGAGTGCATGTTCTTCCCGGCCACGTACCAGCTGGTGTCCACCCAGCTCGTCGAGGACACCGTCGTCTTCGTCAAGGGACGGCTCGACAAGCGTGAGGACATTCCGCGGCTGGTCGCCATGGAGATGCAGGTCCCCGACCTCTCGTCGACCGGGACCAACGCACCGGTGGTGCTCACCATCCCGACGGTCCGGGTCACCCCGCCGATGGTTGCCCGCCTCGGCGAGGTGCTCAGCAACCACCGCGGCAACACCGAGGTGCGGATCAAGCTCCAGGGCCCCCGCAAGACCACCGTCCTCCGGCTCGACCGGCACCGGGTCCAGCCCGACCCGGCGCTCTTCGGTGACCTGAAGGTGCTGCTCGGCCCGTCCTGCCTGGCCGGCTGAGCGGCCGCCGCAACGCACCAGAGAGGCGCCCCGCGATGCGGGAGCGCCTCTCTCGGCTACCGGCCTGTGGCCGGGCCGGAGTCGGCCGGTCAGTTGTGGCCGAAGCGCCGCTGATGCTTACGGGCAACATCAGCAGGGCTGCCCTGGGCTTGCGACTGGGACTGGGTCTGCGACTCGTAAGCCGTCGACTTCGTCTCCTCCGCGCCGCGCTCCGATATGGACGCGCGGTTCTGCTGGCTGCCCTGCTTGCGGTTCTTGTTCTTGGCCATGGTGTTCCTCCTGTGCGGAATCTCGGGGCCAGGACCGCTGTCAGATTCACATACCGCCATATCCAGCGCATGTTGGATCATTACCGTGCGTAATGAAGGGGTGCCATGCGCCGTTTTCCGCTTCCGCCACGCCGATGATCGAGTTCCGGCCGTCAACCCTCGCGCCGTCGGGCAGACTTCGAGGAAACCCTGAGCAGAACCCATTCCCGAATTCCGGAAGAGGGTGGAACGCGTGGACCGTTGCGTCGTCCTGGTGGACGCCGGCTACTTGCTGGGCGCAGCCGCGAGTCTGCTGGCGGGAGAGCCCGCCCGTTCCCGCATCACCGTCGACCATGCGGCACTGATTCAGGGCCTGCGCGAGCGAGCCGAAGCCGATACGGAGCAGCCGCTGCTGCGGATCTACTGGTTCGACGGTGCCCCCGACCGCGTACCGCAGCCCGAACACCGCAGACTGCGCGTCATGCCGAGGGTGACCGTAAGGCTCGGCGCACTCACACGCAGTGACGGGCGTTGGGCGCAGAAGGGCGTCGACGCCGCCATGCACGCCGAACTCACCGAACTGGCCAGGAACCGCGCCTGCTCCGATGTCGTCCTGGTGACCGGCGACGGCGATCTGCTGCCCGGACTGATGTCCGCGAAGGAACACGGCGTGGCTGTCCATCTCTGGGCCGTGCAGGCCGCCGACGGCGACTACAACCAGTCCGAGGACCTGGTCGCCGAGGCCGACGAACGCCGGGTGCTCGACCGGGCCTGGATCACCCAAGCCGTGCGGGCCAAGGACAACGGCGGCAGCTGCGCCCCGCCCCCCGCACCCCGCCCCGAGATCGCCGCGATCCTCTCCGCGCCGCTGCCCGAGGCGGCGCTCGCCGCCTCCGCCGAACGCGCCTCGGAGGCCCAGGCGGCCGCCGCCCCCAACGGCGCGGCGCCGGCCACCGGCGAGGACACCGCGCAGGCCCCGGCCACGCACGCCGGCAGGGGCGTCCCCACCCCCAAGGATCTGGCGGGCACCCTGCGCGGCCCCGGCACCCCGATCGCCGCCGCGCAGCCCCCGGCGACCGCGACCCTGCGCTGGTCCTCGGACAAGGGCTGGATGGAGCGCGGCGGACCGCTCGGCGAACCCGCCGAGACCGCCTCGCTCCCCACTCTCGCCCAGCTCACCTCCGCCGAGCAGCGCTGGGCGGACCGTGAGGAGGACATCACCACGGTCGGCGGTGACCCGTTCGAGGTGGGTCAGGTCTTCGCCCGGCGCTGGATGGAACGGCTGCCGGACACCGTCCATCTGCAGAAGCTGTCCACCATGTACCCGCGGATCCCACACCGCATCGACGGCGAGCTGCTGCGGTACGCGGCGCGGTTCGGCCTGCTCGCCCACAAGGACGACCAGATCGACGAACACGACCGATACGCGATCCGGGCGGGTTTCTGGCGCGAGATCGACGTACGCGCGGCGGCAGAACACGCCCCCGCGGTGGAGTAGTCCGGCAGCCCGGGCGCAATAAGAGGCATCCGACCCCGTACCCTCGTACCTCGTGAGTACGGGCACAGCACAGGCGCAGACGGCGACCGGGACCGTGTGCGCGGTGCGTGATCTGGTCAAGACCTATCCCGCCGCCCGCGGCCGCCGCGGCACACCCGCCACCCCCGAGGTGCGCGCGACCGACGGGATCAGCCTCGACGTCCGACGCGGTGAGATCTTCGGACTTCTCGGGCCCAACGGCGCGGGCAAGTCCACCCTCGTACGCCAGCTCACCGGGCTGATGCGGCCCGACTCCGGCAGCGTCGAGATGCTCGGGCACGACCTCGTCCGCCACCCCGAGCGGGCCTCCCGGCTGATCGGCTACCTCGGGCAAGAGTCCACGGCCCTCGACGAGCTGACCGTTTCGCTCGCCGCCGAGACCACCGGGCGGCTGCGCGGACTCGCGGTTCCGGAGGCCCGCGCCGGGCGCGACGCCGTACTCGAAGAACTCGGCCTCACCGACATCGCGGCGCGCCCCCTGAAGAAACTCTCCGGCGGGCAGCGGCGGCTCGCCTGCTTCGCCGCCACCCTGGTCGGGGAGCGCCCGGTCCTCATTCTGGACGAGCCGACGACCGGGATGGACCCCGTCGCCCGGCGCGCCGTCTGGGCCGCCGTCGACCGGCGCCGTGCCGAGCACGGTACGACGGTGCTGCTGGTCACCCACAACGTCATCGAGGCCGAGACCGTCCTCGACCGGGTCGCCGTCCTCGAACGCGGCAAGGTCATCGCCTGCGACACGCCCACCGGCCTCAAGGAGCGGGTGGCGGGCGAGATCCGGGTCGAGCTGGTGTGGCGCGACCGCGCGCCGCTGGACGTTCCCGAGGTGGCCGCGCTGCGGGAGTTCGCGCAGGAGTCGGGGCGCCGCTGGGTGCTGCGGCTCGGGCCGGACGAGGCGCGGGCGGCGGTCGCCACGGTGACCGGCGGGGCCGCGTTTGCCGCACTTGACGACTTCACTCTGGCGACGCCGAGTCTCGAGGACGTCTACCTGGCGCTCGGCGGGGACGCTACGCAGGGACTGGTGAAGGCATGACCGCGGCGATCGGGTACGGATGTACGGCCGGGCAGGGACCGAACGGGAGCAGCACCAGGTGACGAGCATTGTTCCTGCGGACGCGGCCGGTGCTCGAACGACGGCCGGAAGCGGCTCTCCCGCCGAGGCCGGGACCGAGGACCGCCTCGGTGGCGCTGTCGCGCCGCTGGCGCCGCGGGCCCGGCTGATTCCCTCGCTCGCGGCCGTCTACCGCGCCCAGCTGTCCCGGGCCAGAGTCGCCCGGATCCCGCTGCTCTTCGTGGCGACCTTCCAGTCCGTCGGGATCATGATCCTGATGCGCGGGGTCGTCGACGGCGGCTCCGAGGCACGGGCCGTCGTCGCCGGATCCAGCGTTCTCGTGGTCGCCTTCGTCGCGCTCAATCTGCTCGCCCAGTACTTCGGGCAGCTACGGGCCGGCGGCGGGCTCGACCACTACGCCACTCTGCCGGTACCGCCCGCCGCCGTGGTGCTCGGTGCGGCGGGGGCGTACGCCTCCTTCACGGTGCCCGGCACGATCGTCACCGCGATCACCGGGAGCGTGCTCTTCCAGCTGCCGATGGCCCATCTGTGGGTGCTCGTCGCCGTCATTCCGCTCGCCGGGGCAGCGCTGTCCGGGCTGGGCGCCGCGCTCGGACTGCTCGCGCCCCGGCAGGAGCTCGCCACACTGCTGGGACAGCTCGGCATGTCGGCGGCGCTCCTGCTGGGGGTGCTGCCGGCCGCCCGGATGCCCGCGCCGATCGGCTGGGCGCGCGATCTGCTGCCCTCGACGTACGGGGTCGAGGCCCTGTCGCGGTCGTTCGACGCGCATCCCGACTGGGCGGTCGTCGTCCTCGATCTTGCCGTCTGCGCCGTCGTCGGTGTGCTCTCACTGGCCGTGGCGACCTGGGCGTACCGCAGGGCAGCGGTCCGGTGAGGCGCGGCACGGGGGCGCCTGGCACGATGGCACGGTGACCGCACCTCTGACACCGCCCGACCAGCCTTCGCCCAATGACCCCTGGCAGACGCCGCCGAAGGGCGGTGGCTCCGGTCCAGGGACTCTCCTGGGGTCTCAGGAGGAGCGCGATCCGCGGGCGGATCTGCGGCGGGCGGCCGTCGTCGCCGTCCTGCTGACGGTGGCCGGCCTCGGGCTCGGACTGCTGTGGCTGTGGCTCTCGCCGCGGGTCCCGCTGATCTCCGACAGCCATGCGGTCTTCCTCAAGGACAGCGAGGGCGAGGAGGCGATCGGCAGCGACGGGACGTTCGTGCTGCTCGCGCTCGCGTTCGGGGCGGTGTCCGCGGCGCTGGCCTTCTGGTTCCACCGACGTGGCGGGATCGCGCTGGTCGTGGGGCTCGCCCTGGGCGGGCTGCTCGGGTCGCTGCTGGCCTGGGGGGTGGGCGTCTGGTTCGGACCGGAACGTGATGTGGTCGCCCATGCGCGGGAGGTCGGCAAGGGCGTGGTGTTCGATGCGCCGCTCGACCTGCATGCGAAGGGTGCGTTGCTGGCCTGGTCGGTGGCGGCGATGGTCGTTCATCTGGCGCTGACCGCGGCGTTCGGGCCGCGGGATCCGGAGCCGGAGTGGGGAGCCTGGGGGGTGCCGGGGGCCGGGCCGGAGGGTGCTGGTTCGGCGGGGCCGTCGTCTCCGTCCTCGCCTTCGCCCTCGTCCTCGCCGTCGCCTCCGACGGAGCCGTAGCGAGCGGGGCGGGGTGGGGCTACGGGAGTAGGGCCGCTGCGCGGGGTCTCATCCCACCCCGCCCCTTCCCGCAGCCGGGGCTCTGCCCCGGACCCCGGTCCGGGGTCGCCGGACGGGCCGGCGGTGACGGCGTTCGCAACCCCAGGTCACTTCCGGCCCGGGAAGCGACCCCGGGCCGCGCATGCCCCTGGGACGGGAAGCGCCCCGGGGCGTGCTACGCCCGGCCGATGGCCGCGAACACCGCCCCCGTCAGCGAAGCCAGATCCGTCGGAGCCAGTTCCACCTCCAGGCCGCGGCGGCCCGCCGATACGCAGATCGTCTCGTGGGACTGCGCCGACTGGTCCAGCACCGTCGGCAGCCGCTTCCGCTGGCCCAGGGGGGAGATGCCGCCCCGTACATAGCCCGTCGTGCGTTCCGCCGCCGCCGGGTCCGCCATCGAGGCCCGCTTGCCGCCGACCGCCGCTGCCAGGGCCTTCAGGTCCAGGGAGCCGGCCACCGGGACGACCGCCACGGTCAGGGTGCCGTCCACGTCGGCCACCAGGGTTTTGAAGACCCGGTCGGGGGAGACGCCCAGCGCTTCCGCAGCCTCCTCACCGTACGAGGGGGAGGCCGGGTCGTGCTCGTAGGCGTGGGTCGTGAAAGGGGTTCCCGCCGCGGCCAGGGCGACCGTCGCCGGGGTGCCGCCGGAGCCGGACTGCTGGTGCTTCTTCGGCTTCTTTGCCACGGGGCAGGGTCCTCGCATCAGTTGGGGTGGGTCGGCGCCCTGGTCAGGTCGACTGCGGGCAGGGACGGCAGGTGCCGGAGGACGGCCGTCTCGGAGCGCAGGAGTATCAGCTCCTCGCGCAGGCGCGTCGCCGTGTCCGGGGCCTGCAGCAGTCGCTGTTTCGACGGGATGTCGAGGACCGCAGCGGCGGCCACCAGGTACGAGACGACGGACGGGTCGTCCGGCAGTTCCGCGCCCGTGGTCAGGGAACGCTCGCTCGCTCCGGCCAGTCGCTTCTGGTAGCTGCGGAATGCCCGCAGTACGCCCTCGGCGAGCGCACCCGCCTCGTCGCCGGCTTCCTCGTCGAGTTCTTCGACCTCGGCCGTCAGGTAGGGGCCGCTCGCGTCGACCGAGAGCAGCTTGACCCGGGTGGTGCCGGTCGTCAGGACCTCGAAGCTGCCGTCCGCGCGTTCCCGGATCTTTGCCGCGTCCGCGACACAGCCGACCCGGTGGAACGTCTGGATCGGATCGGGGCCGAAGCCGTCCGCGGGACCGCGCCCGGTGGCGGAGGGCACCGTGGTGGCGTTCGGCATTCCGGCAGCGGTGGGAGCGATCTCGCGGCCGTCGCGGATCGCCACGACGACGAAGCGGCGCGGTTCGTCCTCATCGGTCTTCAGCAACTCGCGCATCATGGCGCGATACCGCTCCTCGAAGACGTTGAGCGGCAGCACGAGGCCGGGGAACAGCACCGCGTTCAGCGGGAAGAGGGGCAGACGAGCGGTGGTCACAACGGTCAAGCGTAATGGCCGCGCGACCCGCTGTGGTCGGCCCGGTACCGCAAAGGCATCCCGGATGCCACCTGGAGGCGTACCCCGTCCCGCGCGTCCAGGAACTGGCCGAGCGGATCGTCGGAGACGGGCGACCACGGGAACGACGTCGCATGGGGTCCGATCAGCCGGAACTGTTCCAGCGCCTCGTCCCAGCGACCCCGGGCGACCAGTACGTACGCCAGCAGATTGCGGACCTCGGCCGGCCATGGATCACCCGGCTCGTACGTGGCGGACAGCGCGATCGCCAGATCCGCGGCCCGGTCGATCCGCGCCTCCAGCATCGATGTGGTCCGTGCCTCGGTGCCGACGCTCAGCAGCGCGAACGCGGCCCGCACCGGCAGCGCCTGCACCAGCGAGCTGGGCAGCGAGTCCTCGGCGGCCTGTTCGGCGAAGTCGAAGCACTCGCGGTGCGAGCCGAACCAGGCGGCGGAGAGGTACTGCAGGGCCGCGACATGGCAGCCGTAGTGGTGCGAGGAGCGCCGGACGGCCTGCTCCCACAGCGCCTCGAAGGCGGTGTGCGGGGCATGTGTGCCCCGGGCGTGGTCGAGCGCGAGCCGCCAGGGCACCGGGTCGCGCGGAGCGCTCTCGGCCGCCGCGGTGATCAGTGGTGCCACGTCGCGCAGCTGCTCGGCGCGGGCCGGCGACTCCCAGGCCCGCCGGACCGCCAGTTCGGCCTTGACGAGCAGTGCGTCCGGGTCGTGCGGGGCGGCGGCGAGCCAGTCGGTCAGCCAGCTGTCGCGGTGGCGGGCGAAGGTGACGAGCCGGCCGAGGTAACGGTCGCGGTTCTCCCATTCGGAGGCGTCCCGGGTGGTGGCGAGGAGCTTGGCGGCCGGCTCGTACTCCCCGAGGGCGGCGGCGACGAGCGCGGGGGAGAGCCGCTCGTCGGGGGCGTCGAGCAGCACCTCATCGTCCGCAGGCAGGCCGGCGGACAGCTGTGGCGCGTGCCGGATCATGCGCGCGGTACGGAGCAGGGCGCGAAGGAATGACATGGTGCAGATCATTGAAAAGCGCTGGTCGAGGCGGCGCCAGAGGGGCACTGTGAAGCTTTGGTGCCGAGTGCCCGGGTTGCCCTGAGTGAGGTCAATAAAGGGTAAAGGATGGGGTGGAATCCGGCTTGATTATTTTGCTCCGGTGATGGTGTCCGTGCTGGCCGGCCGGGGGAGACCGGTCGTCGGAACGTCCGCCGGGCCCTTGTCTGCGGACCGAGGGCGGCCCGTCCCGGCCGTACCCGGTCAGCCGCGGCGCAGCAGCCGGGACGCGCCCGCCGCCACCGTCGTGGCCAATATCCACCCCAGCAGCACCAGCGCGGCCGCCGCCCACTGCCAGCCGCCCTCCATCCGCCAGTACCCGTCCTGCCCGAGGTTGATCACGGGAACCAGCAGATCCAGCGCGTACAGCGCCGCGTTCCACTCCGGGTGCTCGTCCCGCTTGATCGCTGCCGGCTCGTACTGCGAGAAGGCCACCGTCCCGGCCGCCCACAGCACCGCCATCCACACCGCGGCCCGCCCGGGCCGGTAGCCGTACGCCACCGTCCAGTCCTGCAGGATCCCCCACAGCTTCGCGGCGGGCGGCAGCGTCTCGCGCCGGCGCCGCTGCTTGGCGAGCAGCACCTCGCGGGCGTCCGCGTCCTCCCCGCAGTTGCGCAGCACCGTCGCCAGCCGTTCGTACGGCTCCGGTAGGTATTCGGGGGTCGCCGCCGCCAGCCACTCCAGGCGCCGGGAGAGCGGGAAGTGCCCGTACGGGACGAGGTTCTCGTAGACGAAACCGCCCATCGCGAGCCCGCCCGGCCCCGGCCAGCTGGTCGACACGTCGATCAGCGTGACGACCTTCGCGCCGTTGAGTACGACCCGGCCCTCCTCCGGGCGCTCCGCGTTGAACCGCAGCTCCGGGGTGACGATCCGGCGCAGCGACAGTTCCTCGCCGGGCGCCAGCACGAACCTGGCCTTGTGCAGGTCGACCGCGTCACCGAACCGCCCGTCGTCCAGCCGTACCCCGCCGCGGCACTCGAAGACCTGCGCCCGGGTGCCGTGCGCCGGGGCCTGGGCCATGACAAGGCCGTACGGGGGAGTGGTGCCCAGGTTCCCCGTGTCGACGCTGACCCACGCCTCGGCCATGTACAACGTCCGCTCCACCGTCAGCTGCGGAGCGTTCAGTGCGCGCCGGCCACGCCCCGCCCGCAGCCGGCTGCCGCGCAGACTCAGCGAACCGCCGACCTTCGCACCACGTAGACTCAGCTCGCCACGTGTCTCGACCATCTCCGCCTGCAGGTCCTGCGCGACCGTCAGACCGTCCCCGGCGAGCGCCTGGCCCTGCCGGTCGGCCCCGAGCTCGATCTGGTTCAGCAGCAGGTCGGTACCGATATGGGCGTCGGTGAGCCGCATCCCGCGCTCGATCCGGCAGCGTGGCAGATGCAGATCGCCCTCGGTGCGCAGCCGTGCCGCCTCCAGCCGCGGCATCGCGCAGCCGACCATCCGCAACGTCGTGAAGTGACACTCCGGCAGTACCACCTCCTCCTCGAAGCGGCAGCCCGTCAGCTCCACGTACGGAGCGACACGTCCGCCCGCGAGATCGAGGGTCCCGGTGATCCGTATGCCCCGGAGCTTCAGCGCGGCGACCCGTCCCGGCCGGGCGGGCGGCCCGCTCAGCAGCAGCCGGGCGACCACACGGGCGTCCACACTGCGCTCGGCGCCCCAGGCCGTCGGCGCGAACGGGTCGTCCCGCATCGGGTCGCGGGCGCGCAAATCGTAGGTGCTGCCGTTCCGGAACGCCCGCCACATGCCCAGTTCCGCCACGCCGAGGCTGTCCGGGATCTCGCTGTCCTGCGGTTCGGTCACCGGGGCCCCTTCCGCTTGCAGCTGTTATTCCCTCTGTGTTCCCTCTGGGTGACGGTGTGAACGCCGGCGGTCAGGAGTGGCCGGGAGTAGTCGGCCGTGACGGCCGGGGCACGTATCAGCCAGTGATACGGGCGAACTGCCGTCGGGGGCGGTCTGAGAGAATTGGGGTGTGATCTCTCGAATCGATCTGCGCGGCAATGCCCTCCCCGAGGGCGGCGACCTGCGCGACCTGCTGCCCCGAGCCGAGTTCGACGTGGAAGCCGCACTGGAGACGGTGCGCCCCATCTGCGAGGACGTACGCCATCGTGGCTCAGCGGCAGTGATCGAGTGGGGAGAGAAATTCGACGGCGTACGCGTCGACTCGATCCGGGTCCCGGCCGCGGCTCTCGCCGAGGCGCTGGACCGGCTCGACCCCGCCGTACGGGCCGCCCTGGAGGAGTCGATCCGCCGCGCCCGGCTTGTCCACCATGAGCAGCGCCGCACCACGCACACCACGCAGGTCGTCCCCGGCGGTACCGTCACGGAGAAGTGGGTGCCCGTCGAGCGCGTCGGGCTGTATGTGCCGGGCGGGCGTTCCGTGTACCCGTCCTCCGTGGTCATGAACGTCGTACCGGCGCAGGAGGCGGGTGTCGAGGGCATCGCCGTCGCCTCCCCGCCGCAGAAGGGGTTCGGCGGCCTGCCGCACCCCACCATCCTCGCCGCCTGTGCCCTGCTCGGCGTCGACGAGGTGTACGCCGCCGGTGGCGCCCAGGCCGTTGCGATGTTTGCGTACGGAACGGCCGAATGTCTCCCGGTGAACCTCGTCACCGGTCCCGGCAACATCTATGTCGCTGCCGCCAAGCGCCTCCTCAAGGGCCGCATCGGCATCGACGCCGAGGCCGGACCCACCGAGATCGCGATCCTCGCCGACTCCACCGCCGACCCGGTGCATGTTGCCGCCGACCTGATCAGCCAGGCCGAGCACGACCCGATGGCCGCCGCCGTCCTCGTCACCGACTCCGAGGAACTGGCCGCCGCCACCGAGGCCGAGCTGAAGCCGCAGATCGCCGCGACCAAGCACATCACCGACCGGATCGAGCCCGCACTGGCCGGCCGCCAGTCCGCGATCGTCCTGGTCAACGATCTGGAGGACGGTCTCAAGGTCGTCGACGCGTACGCCGCCGAGCACCTGGAGATCCAGACCGCCGACGCCGCCGCCGTCGCCGACCGGGTCCGCAACGCCGGAGCGGTCTTCGTCGGCCCGTGGGCCCCGGTCTCGCTCGGCGACTACTGCGCCGGCTCCAACCACGTCCTGCCCACCGGTGGCTGTGCCTGCCACTCCTCGGGTCTCTCCGTGCAGTCCTTCCTGCGCGGTATCCACATCGTCGACTACACGCGCGACGCGCTCGCCGAAGTCGCACACCACGTGGTGACCCTCGCCGAGGCGGAGGACCTTCCCGCCCACGGCGCAGCGGTCAAGGCCCGTTTTGCCGGAGGCGAACTGGACGAGCGCAGTGCCGGAGGCGAACCGGACGAGCGCAGTGCCGGAGGCGAACTGGACGAGCGCAGTGCCGGAGGCGAACTGGACGAGCGCAGTGCCGGAGGCGAACTGGACGAGCGCAGTGGCTGGAAGGTTCCGCAGCAGTGACGAACAGCGACACCACCCGTATCGACGACCTGCCGATCCGGGACGAGCTCCGCGGTCAGTCCCCGTACGGCGCGCCCCAGCTCGACGTGGCCGTACGGCTGAACACCAACGAGAACCCGTACCCGCTCCCCGAGGCGCTCGTCGACCGCATCGCCGAGCGTGTCCGCGAGGCAGCCCGCGACCTCAACCGCTACCCCGACCGGGACGCCGTCGAACTCCGTACCGAACTGGCCCGCTACCTCACCCGCACCGCCGGGCACGAGGTCGGTCCCGCCAACGTCTGGGCGGCCAACGGCTCCAACGAGGTGCTGCAGCAGCTGCTGCAGACCTTCGGCGGACCCGGACGCACCGCGATCGGCTTCGAGCCCTCGTACTCGATGCACGCCCTCATCGCGCGCGGCACCGGCACCGGCTGGATCTCCGGGCCGCGCAAGGACGACTTCACGATCGATGTCGAGGCGGCCTGCGAGGCCATCGCCGAGCAGCGGCCGGACGTCGTCTTCATCACCTCGCCCAACAACCCCACGGGCACCGCCGTCGACGCCGCAACCGTCCTCGCGCTGTACGACGCCGCCCAGGCCGCCAGGCCCTCGATGGTCGTCGTCGACGAGGCGTACGGCGAATTCAGCCACCACCCCTCGCTGCTCCCGCTGATCGAGGGCCGGCCCAACCTGGTGCTCTCGCGCACCATGTCGAAGGCGTTCGGCGCCGCCGGTCTGCGGCTCGGCTACCTCGCCGCCGACCCGGCCGTCGTGGATGCCGTCCAGCTGGTGCGGCTGCCGTACCACTTGTCCTCCGTCACCCAGGCCACGGCGCTCGCCGCCCTGGAGCACACCGACACGCTCCTCGGATACGTCGCGCAGCTCAAGAGCGAGCGCGACCGGATCGTCGCCGAACTGCGCGCCCTCGGCTTCGACGTGACGGACTCGGACGCCAACTTCGTCCAGTTCGGTCGCTTCGCCGACAGCCACACCGCCTGGCAGCAGATCCTCGACCGGGGCGTCCTGGTCCGGGACAACGGCGTACCGGGATGGCTGCGGGTCTCCGCAGGAACCCCGGCAGAGAACGACGCGTTCCTCGATGCGGTACGCGAACTCAAGAAGGAGCACGACGGATGAGCCCCCGCGTAGGCCGCGTGGAACGCACCACCAAGGAAACGTCCGTGCTCGTCGAGGTCAACCTCGACGGCACCGGAAAGGTCGACGTGTCGACCGGGGTCGGCTTCTACGACCACATGCTCGACCAGCTCGGCCGCCACGGCCTCTTCGACCTCACGGTCAAGACCGACGGCGACCTGCACATCGACACGCACCACACGATCGAGGACACCGCTCTCGCCCTCGGTGCCGCCTTCAAGCAGGCGCTCGGCGACAAGGTCGGCATCTACCGCTTCGGCAACTGCACCGTCCCGCTGGACGAGTCGCTCGCCCAGGTCACCGTCGACCTCTCCGGCCGCCCTTACCTGGTGCACACCGAGCCGGAGAACATCGCGCCGATGATCGGCTCGTACGACACCACGATGACCCGGCACATCCTGGAGTCGTTCGTTGCCCAGGCGCAGATCGCCCTGCACGTCCACGTCCCGTACGGCCGCAACGCCCACCACATCGTGGAGTGCCAGTTCAAGGCGCTCGCCCGCGCCCTGCGGTACGCCTGTGAGCACGACCCGCGTGCTGCGGGAATTCTTCCTTCCACGAAGGGCGCGCTGTGACCGGCCTCAACACCATTCTGATCGTCCTCGGCCTCTTCCTGGCCGGCGGCGTCTACTCCTTCTCGAAGCAGAAGATGCCCAAGGGCGTCATCGTGCTGCTCGGGATCGCATCCGTGATGAGCCTGGCCGCAGGTGTCATGCGGATTCAGGGACTCTGGGACTGAGGGAGCGACCTGTGAGTGAGAAGAAGAAGGTCGTCGTCTTCGACTACGGCTTCGGCAACGTCCGTTCCGCCGAGCGCGCCCTCGCCCACGTCGGCGCGGACGTCGAGATCACCCGCGACTTCGACCGGGCAATGAACGCCGACGGGCTGCTGGTGCCCGGCGTCGGCGCGTTCTCCGCCTGCATGGAGGGTCTGAAGAAGGCCCGCGGCGAATGGATCATCGGCCGCAGGCTCTCCGGCGGCCGGCCCGTCATGGGCATCTGCGTCGGCATGCAGATCCTCTTCGAGCGTGGCATCGAGCACGGCGTGGAGACGGAGGGCCTCGACGAGTGGCCCGGCACCGTCGCCCCGCTGAAGGCCCCGGTCGTCCCGCACATGGGCTGGAACACCGTGCGGTCCCCCGAGGACTCCGAGCTCTTCGCCGGTCTCGACCCCGAGGCCCGGTTCTACTTCGTGCACTCGTACGCGGTACACGACTGGAGTCTCGAAGTCACGAACGCCAGGATCCGTGCCCCCCGGGTCACCTGGGCCACCCATGGTGAGCCGTTCGTCGCCGCCGTGGAGAACGGCGCCCTGTGGGCCACCCAGTTCCACCCCGAGAAGTCCGGCGATGCCGGCGCCCAGCTGCTGACCAACTGGATCGGAACACTCTGATGTCCACCACGCTTGAGCTTCTCCCCGCCGTCGACGTCCGCGACGGCCAGGCCGTCCGTCTCGTGCACGGGGAGTCCGGCTCGGAGACTTCGTACGGAGACCCCCTGCAGGCCGCCCTCGCCTGGCAGAAGGCGGGCGCCGAGTGGTTGCATCTCGTCGACCTGGACGCCGCGTTCGGCACCGGTGACAACCGGGCGCAGATCGCCGAGGTCGCCCGCTCCATGGACATCAAGGTCGAGCTGTCCGGCGGCATCCGTGACGACGCCTCGCTCGCCGCCGCTCTTGCCACCGGCTGCACCCGGGTCAACCTCGGCACCGCCGCGCTGGAGACCCCCGAGTGGGTCGCCAAGGTCATCGCCGAGCACGGCGACAAGATCGCCGTTGGCCTCGACGTCCGCGGTACGACGCTCCGCGGCCGCGGCTGGACCCGTGACGGCGGCGACCTCTACGAGACCCTCGCTCGCCTCGACTCCGAGGGCTGTGCCCGCTACGTCGTCACCGACATCGCCAAGGACGGCACGCTCCAGGGCCCCAATCTGGAGCTCCTGAAGAACGTCTGCGCCGTCACCGACAAGCCCGTCGTCGCCTCCGGCGGCGTGTCCTCGCTGGACGACCTGCGGGCGATCGCCTCGCTCGTGCCGGACGGTGTCGAGGGCGCGATCGTCGGCAAGGCGCTGTACGCGAAGGCGTTCACCCTCGAAGAGGCGCTGCAGGTGGTCTCCGGATGACCGACTCCGTCAACCGCATCGCCTCCGGCGCCCCCTGGGAGGACAAGTTCGGCTACTCCCGCGCGGTGCAACTGCCGAACGGGCTGGTTCTGGTCGCCGGCTGCACGTCGATCGTCAACGGACAGATCTCCGCGGGAGGCCCGTACGAGCAGGCCGTCGCCTCCTTCAAGGTCGCCTTCGACGCGCTGAAGCAGGTGGGGCTGGGCCGCGAGGACGTCGTCCGTACCCGGATGTACATCACGCACGCCCGGGACGTGGACGAGGTCGGCCGCGCCCACAAGGAGCTGTTCGATGACGTCCGTCCCGCCGCTTCCATGATCATCGTCTCCGGTTTCGTCGACCCCAGCCTGGTCGTCGAAGTCGAGATCGAGGCCTACCGGGAAGGTGCGCAATGAGTCTCGCGGTACGTGTCATCCCGTGCCTGGACGTCGACAACGGCCGGGTCGTCAAGGGTGTCAACTTCCAGAACCTGCGCGACGCGGGTGACCCCGTCGAAATGGCCAAGCTGTACGACGCCGAAGGCGCCGACGAGCTGACCTTCCTCGACATCACCGCGTCCAGCGGCGACCGGGAGACGACCTACGACGTGGTGCGCCGCACCGCGGAGCAGGTCTTCATCCCGCTCACCGTCGGCGGCGGTGTCCGTACCGCCGACGACGTCGACAAACTGCTGCGGGCCGGCGCCGACAAGGTCGGCGTCAACACCGCGGCGATCGCCCGCCCGGACCTCATCCGGGAGATCGCCGAGCGGTTCGGCCGGCAGGTCCTCGTGCTGTCCGTCGACGCCCGGCGTACCCCCGCGGGCACCTTCGAGGTCACCACGCACGGCGGCCGCAAGGGCACCGGCATCGACGCCGTCGAGTGGGCGCACCGGGCCGCCGAGCTGGGCGCGGGCGAGATCCTGCTCAACTCGATGGACGCCGACGGCACGAAGGACGGCTACGACACCGAGATGATCGCGGCGGTCCGCACACACGTCACCGTCCCCGTCATCGCCTCCGGCGGCGCGGGCCGGCTCGCGCACTTCGCGCCGGCCATCGCGGCAGGCGCCGACGCGGTGCTCGCCGCGTCCGTCTTCCACTTCGGCGATCTGCGGATCTCCGAGGTCAAGGACGCGCTGCGGGAGGCCGGGCACCCGGTCCGCTGACCGTAGTACTCCATCGATCGCCGGACGAGCCGTTGTGGCTCGTCCGGCGATCGGCGTTCTGCGCGCTGTCCCCTCACCCGTCGCGGCGGCAGAGCGGCATCCGAGATTCCACAAGTTTTATTGTGCAATAAGAATTGCGCAAATTTTCCTTCCCATCTACGGTGAGGGCATGGCAAGCAATGAATCCCGCCGGATCTCGGACCTGGAGACTCTGAAGGCGTTCGGGCACCCCCTGCGGATGAAGCTCTACCGGGCGCTCTACATCTCCCGTAAGGCCACCGCCTCCCAGCTTGCCGAGCAGGTCGACGAGGCGGTCTCGCTGGTCAGCTACCACCTGCGCAAGCTCGCCGACCACGGTCTGATCGAGGAGGCCGAGCAGCAGGGCAAGGACGGCCGCGAGCGCTGGTGGCAGCCCGCTTCGAAGGGACTGAACGTCCACAACGAGGACTTCAGCGACGCGCCCGAGAAGGTGGCCACGCATGCTGCTGTCGGCCGGCTCTCCTTCGACCAGCACATCGAGCTGTACCGCCGCTACCTCGACTCCGCCCCGAGCTGGCCGCTGGAGTGGCGCAGCGCCGCCTCCAGCTCCGAGCATCTGGCCAGGCTCACCGCCGACGAACTTGCCGCGCTGAACCGTGAGGTGCACGAGGTCATCGACCGGTACGAGGAGGCCGGCCGCGCCCGCGACGAGGCGGGCGACACGGATGGGCGCGAGAACGTGGCCCTGCACCTGTACGGATTCCCGTTCCGGACCTGACCCCGGCGACCCGAAGAGGACGATCCATGACCGTCTCCGTTCCGCCCGCGCACGCCCTCGAACGTCCCGCCCACCGCGACGGCAACGTCCAGCGCTGGCTGGGTGCCTACACCGCGTCAATGATCGGCGACAGCGTCTACTACATGGCGCTCGCCTGGGCGGCAGCCCGTACCGGCAGCCCCTCCCAGGCCGGGATCGTGCTCGCCGTCGGTTCCATACCCCGGGCTCTGCTGATGCTCGGCGGGGGAGTGCTCGCCGATCGGATCGGGCCGCGCCGCGTCGTCATCGGCAGCGACGCCGCCCGCTGCCTGGTCGTCCTGGGCCTGGCCGGGGCGCTGCTGCTCACCTCGCCCGCCCTGTGGATGCTGGTCGCCGTCGCGCTCGTCTTCGGCGTGGTGGACGCCCTCTTCCTGCCCGCCGTCGGCGCTCTGCCGCCCCGGATCACCGCCGCCGGACAGCTGGCCCGGGTCCAGGGTCTGCGCGGACTCGCCTCGCGTGCCGCCAACGTTGTCGGCGCTCCGCTCGGCGGCGCCGCGGTGGCCTTCGGCGGTCCGACGCTCGCCTTCGCCGCGGCCGGGGCGCTCTTCGCCGTCTCGCTGCCACTGCTGCTGTCCCTGCGCGTCGGCCGGCTGCCCGCCGAGGAGGCCGACGGATCGTCCGGCACCGCCTGGCACGACCTGATCGACGGGCTGCGCCACATCCGTCGCCACCCGGTGCTCGGGCCGCTGATGCTCGCCGTGGCCCTCAGCGAGCTGGGCTTCGCCGGGCCGCTCAACCTCGGACTGGTCCTGCTCGCCCGGCAGCGCGACTGGGGCGCCGCCGGCATGGGCTGGATCGTCGCCGCGTTCGGGATCGGCGCCGCCGTGTCGGCCCTGCTGCTCGCCGTGCGCGGCCGGGTGCCACGGGCCGGTCTTGTGATGTGCCTGACGGTGCTGGTCGGTGCGGTCGCCGTCGCGGCCCTGGCCTATGTCCCCTCGGTGGCACTCGCCGCCGCAGTGGCTGTCTGCATCGGGCTCTTCGCCGGGCTCGGCGGCTCCCTGTGCGGCGCCCTGATCCAGACCGTCACCGACCCCGCCTACCTGGGCCGGGTCACCTCGGTCTCGACGCTCTTCACCCACGCGATCGCCCCGCTCAGCTATCCGGTCACGGGCGCGGCCGTCGCCGCCTGGGGGACGGGCCCGGTCTTCGTCACCAGCGCAGTGGTGTGCGCGTCCGGGGCAGTGGCCGGTCTGGCCTTCACCCGGCTGCGCCGCGCGGAACTCCCGCGCTGACCCGGACCCGTACGCGCTACATCCCCAGCTCCGCGGTGTGCAGCCGGGCCACCGCCTCCTTGTCGCCCTCGAGTTCCACCGTCGCCGCGTTCTGCCTGCCGAATGCGAAGAGCAGCAGCTCGCCCGGCTCGCCGGTGACCGTCACCACCGGGGTGCCCTTGTGCGCCACCACCGTCTGGCCGTCCGGGCGGCGCAGCACCAGCCCCACCGGGGACTTGCGGCCCAGCATCCGGGCCGTCCTCTCGGCGCGCGACCACAGCACATCGGCGAAGACCGGGTCCAGCTCCCGCCGCGACCAGTCCGGCTGGGCCCGGCGCACATCCTCCGCGTGGATGTAGAACTCGACGGTGTTGGCTGCTTCGTCGATCTGCTTCAGACCGAACGGGGACATCCGCGGCGGCCCGGTACGGATCAGCTGGATCAGCTCCTCGTACGGCTTGGCCGCGTACTCCGCCTGCACATGTTCGAGGCGGTTCTTCAGCACGTCCAGCAGCAGACCGCCCGCCGCGTCCGGCCGGCGCTCGCGGACCACCACATGGGCGGCCAGATCCCGGGTCGTCCAGCCTTGGCACAGGGTCGGGGCTTCCGGTCCCGCCGCCTCCAACAGGTCGGCGAGCAGAAGTCGTTCACGCTTCGCATGGGTCGACATGCTCGCCAGCGTACGGCCGCCGCACGCGGTCCGCCCAGTGGACGCCGCAGGAAGCCGCTCCCGTGGCCACGGCACAATGGGCGCATGACCAGCGCGCCCATGCCCAGCACTCCGCCGCCGTCCGGGAACCTCGACCCGGCCATCGCCGCCCGCCTCAAGCGCGGCGCCGACGGCCTCGTCCCGGCCATCGCCCAGCAGTACGACACCGGCGAGGTGCTGATGCTCGGCTGGATGGACGACGAGGCCCTGCACCGCACCCTGACCACCGGCCGCTGCACCTACTGGTCGCGCAGCCGCCAGGAGTACTGGGTCAAGGGCGACACCTCGGGCCACATCCAGGTGGTCAAGTCCGTCGCCCTCGACTGCGACGCTGACACCGTCCTCGTCAAGGTCGACCAGACGGGTGCCGCCTGTCACACCGGTGACCGGACCTGTTTCGACGCAGATGTACTCCCGCTGGGGCAGTAGGGTCAGCCGCCATGGATCTCGAGACCTTCCGCAAGCTGGCCGCCGACCGGCGTGTCATCCCCGTCAGCCGCCGACTCCTCGCGGACGGCGACACCCCGGTCGCGCTCTACCGCAAGCTCGCGGGCGAGCGCACCGGCACGTTCCTCCTCGAATCCGCGGAGAACGGCCGCACCTGGTCCCGCTACTCCTTCATCGGCGTCCGCAGCGCCGCCACCCTCACCGTCCGCGACGGGCAGGCGCACTGGCTCGGCACCCCGCCCGTCGGCGTCCCCGTCGACGGTGATCCGCTGGACGCCCTGCGCGCCACCGTCGAGGCCCTGCACACCCCGCGCGACCTGCACTCCGGCATGCCGCCGTTCACCGGCGGCATGGTCGGCTATCTCGGTTACGACATCGTGCGCCGACTGGAGCGGATCGGTGAGCACGGAGGCGACGACCTGCAGCTCCCCGAGCTGACCATGCTCCTCACCTCGGACCTCGCCGTCCTCGACCACTGGGACGGCAGCGTCCTGCTGATCGCCAACGCGATCAACCACAACGACCTGGAGACCGGGGTCGACGAGGCGTACGCCGACGCCGTCGCCCGGCTCGACGCCATGGAGGCGGACCTCTCCCGCCCGGTCGAGAGCACCCCCGCGGCCCTTCCGCCGTCCGAACTCCCGCCGTACACCGCGCTCTGGGGCGGCCAGGCCTTCCAGGACGCCGTCGTCGACGTGAAGGAGCGCATCAGGGCCGGCGAGGCGTTCCAGGTCGTCCCGTCCCAGCGCTTCGAAACCCCGTGCACGGCAAGCGCGTTGGACGTCTACCGGGTGCTGCGCGCGACCAACCCGTCGCCGTACATGTACCTCTTCCGGTTCGACGGCTTCGATGTCGCGGGCTCCAGCCCCGAAGCCCTCGTCAAGGTCGAGGACGGGCGCGCGATGGTCCATCCGATCGCCGGGACCAGGCACCGCGGCGCCACTCCGCAGGAGGACCAGGCGCTCGCCGACGAGCTCCTCGCCGACCCGAAGGAACGCGCCGAGCACCTGATGCTCGTCGACCTCGGCCGCAACGACCTGGGACGGGTCTGTGTGCCTGGCAGTGTCGAGGTCGTCGATTTCATGTCGATCGAGCGGTACTCGCACGTGATGCACATCGTCTCCACGGTCACCGGCCGTGTCGCCGAAGGCCGTACCGCCTTCGACGTCCTGACCGCGTGCTTCCCGGCCGGGACGCTCTCCGGCGCCCCCAAGCCGCGGGCCATGCAGATCATCGAGGAGCTCGAACCCACCCGCCGCGGACTGTACGGAGGCTGCGTCGGCTACCTCGACTTCGCCGGGGACTCCGACACCGCGATCGCGATCCGTACGGCTCTGCTGCGCGACGGCACCGCGTACGTCCAGGCCGGAGCGGGAATCGTCGCCGACTCGGACCCGGTCGCCGAGGACACCGAATGCCGCAACAAGGCCGCCGCGGTCCTGCGCGCCGTGCATACGGCGAACCGCCTCCACGAACGGTGACCCGGTAGGGGATAGTGGGGTACGTGAGTGCTGTCCCCGTACCCCAGCCCCGTGCCCAGGCCGCCACCGCGCCCGACGCCACGGGAAGCCGCCGCAGCCTGGCCGCCGGCCTGTTTCTCGGGGCGGTCGGTGCCGCCGTCGTCCTTCTCGCCTCGGGCCAGACCTGGGCCGAGGGCAAGGCCGCCGTCGGCGGCGGCACCCTGCCTCTGACCGCTGACGGCCAGGACGTCACCGGACTCCCGGCGGCACTCGCCATGGTCGGTCTGGCCGCCCTCGTCGCCGTCTTCGCCGTCCGCAGCGCCGGCCGGCTGCTCGTCGCCGGGCTGCTCGCCCTCAGCGGCCTCGGTGCCGGACTGAGCGCCTACCTCGGCGCCTCCGACAGTGCGGCCCTCGACGAGAAGGCGGCGCAGACCACCGGCGACACCTCCGCCACCATCGACGCCCTCAGCCACACCGCCTGGCCCTACGTCACCGCCGCCGGCGGACTGCTGATCCTCATCGCAGGGCTGCTCGCCCTGCGGTACGGGAAGCTCTGGCCGACCATGTCGGGCCGGTACGAACGCGACGGAACTCCGCGCCCCCGCAAGGCCCCCCGCACCGCCCCGGACCCGGACCGGCCCGAGGACCTGTGGAAGGCCCTGGACCGCGGCGAGGACCCGACGCACTAATGGCCTCCCCCGCGATAGGGAGTGGATCAGCGAGCGGCGTCGTGCGGCTTCGATGGCAAGGCGGAGGAGGGAGTCGACGCGGAGCGTCGGTGACTGACGGCAACGCCGCAAGCGGAGTCGCAGGGCGTCGGGAGCCCACTCCCTATCGCGGAGGAGGCCGTAAGGGACCTCCCGGCGCGAGCGGGGCGTGACCGGGGAACACACCCCGGGTGCGACCCCCAGCACACGCCGTACCCGTGCGTACGGGACAATGGTTCTGAGCTTTCTGCACAGCGGCAGCACACACCAGCTTTGCGTACAGCGATCAGCGATACCCACAGCGCAACACCAACGAGGAGCAACTCATGGCGGGCAGCAGCCACGGACACACCCCGGCCGCCTGGACCGGTGTCATCATCTCGTTCATCGGCTTCTGCGTCGCAGGCGTCTTCATGGTCGCGGCCAACCCGGTCGGCTTCTGGGCCGGTTTCGCGGTCATCCTCATCGGCGGAATCGTCGGTTTCGCGATGAAGGCCGCCGGCCTCGGCACGCCGAAGGAGTCGCCCGAGATGGCCGCCGCCCGGGCGCGAGCCGGGCAGGCCCAGGTGTCTTCCTGACGCCGGTCGGAACATCGTGAAAGGCGCAGCCCGGGCCGGGCTGCGCCTTTTCGCGTGAGCGGGGACAATCACCGGGTGGACGCCTCGCCTTCTCCCGCAGACGCACCGGGCCCCTCCGGTCGACAGCCCGCGCAGGCCTTCGTGCCGGTGCCCGGTCAGCCGGCGCCGGCCTTCCCGCCGGCACCCGTGCCCGCGTCACCCCTCCGGCGGCTTGCCACCCCGGTGGCGGTCATGGGCGCCGTCATCGCGGCTTTCGGCTACGTCGGCGCCGTCGACCCCAACCAGCCGGGCCACTACCCGGTCTGCCCGATGCTGCAGGTCACCGGCCTGTTCTGCCCCGGCTGCGGCGGGCTGCGCAGCGCCCACGCCGTTGCCCACGGCGATATCGCCGCCGCCTTCGGCTCCAATGCCCTCGCCGTCGTCGGCTACGCGATCTTCGCTGCCGTCTGGGTGGTCTGGATCGTCCGCGCGAGCAGAGGAATGCCCGTACGGATCAACCTCGCACCGGCCTACTGGTGGGGGATCGGCGCCGTGCTGCTGATCTTCACCGTTGTTCGGAATCTGCCGTTCGGATCAGTACTGGCGCCGTGAATGCCCAGCCAGTGGGACATTCGGCGGCCGGATGCGGGCCCTCGGCCCTCCTGCGGATACCATCGAGATGGCTGATCCTGTTCCCTCATCACCGTCCCGGAAGGGGGCCGCTCGCGTGAGTGTGCTCGACGAGATCATCGACGGCGTCCGCGCCGACCTCGCAGAGCGGCAGGCGCGTGTCAGCCTCGACGAGCTCAAGGAACGCGCGGCGCGCGCTCCGGCGGCCAAGGACGGAGTCGCCGCCCTGCGCGGCGAGGGCGTGACCGTCATCTGTGAGGTCAAGCGCTCCAGCCCCTCCAAAGGAGCCCTCGCGGCGATCGCCGACCCGGCCGCACTCGCCGCGGACTACGAGGCCGGTGGCGCGTCCGTCATCTCCGTCCTCACCGAGGAGCGCCGTTTCGGCGGTTCGCTCGCCGACCTGGAGGCCGTCCGCGCCAAGGTCGACATCCCGATCCTGCGCAAGGACTTCATCGTCACCTCCTACCAGCTCTGGGAGGCCCGCGCCTACGGCGCCGACCTCGCCCTGCTGATCGTCGCCGCCCTCGACCAGGAGGCCCTCGTCTCCCTGATCGAGCGCGCCGAGTCCATCGGCCTCACGCCGCTGGTCGAGGCGCACGACGAGGAGGAGGCGGAGCGCGCCGTCGACGCCGGAGCGAAGATCATCGGTGTCAACGCGCGCAATCTGAAGGACCTCAAGGTCGACCGCTCCACCTTCGAGCGGGTCGCCCCCGAGATCCCGGCGGGCATCGTCAAGGTCGCCGAGTCCGGCGTCCGCGGCCCGCACGACCTCATCGCCTACGCCAACGCCGGCGCCGACGCCGTACTCGTCGGCGAGTCCCTGGTCACCGGCCGCGACCCGCGGACCGCAGTCGCCGACCTGGTCGCCGCGGGCGCCCACCCGGCCCTGCGGCACGGACGGGGCTGACCCGCACCATGTCCGCCGACCGTCCCCTGCCCCGCACCCGGCCGCGCCTGCGCCTGGCCATGGTGACGGCTGCCCGGGACCCGCACGCACCGCTGGCGCGCGGTTGCCGCCCCCGCGGCTGCCGCGCCCCCGCGCGCCGCGTGCACGGACGGCGGGTGCGGTACGTGATCGGCGACGAGCCCGGCCAGGTCAACGGCATGCGATGGCGCACGGGGACCGCGCTGTAGCGAGCCCCGGCCGACGTACTCGCACCACCCTCTCGTACGTACGACCGAACCGTCCGACCGTTCCGGTCGCGGCGGCGCTCTGCCGACGGCGCATACGGTGAACCCACCCGTTGCCATGACGAGGAGCACGTCGGATGTCATCTGACTTCTTCATTCCGGACCCCGAGGGTCTGATTCCCAGCGCCGAGGGCTACTTCGGCGCGTTCGGCGGCAAGTTCATCCCGGAGGCGCTCGTCGCCGCCGTGGACGAGGTCGCCGTCGAGTACGACAAGGCCAAGGCCGACCCGGCCTTCGCTGCCGAGCTCAATGAGCTCATGGTCAACTACACCGGCCGGCCCAGTGCGCTGACCGAGGTGCCGCGCTTCGCCGAGCACGCGGGTGGCGCCCGGATCTTCCTCAAGCGCGAGGACCTGAACCACACCGGCTCACACAAGATCAACAACGTGCTGGGCCAGGCGCTGCTCACCAAGCGCATGGGCAAGACCCGGGTCATCGCCGAGACCGGCGCAGGCCAGCACGGCGTCGCCACCGCGACCGCGTGCGCCCTTTTCGGCCTCGAATGCACCATCTACATGGGGGAGATCGACACCGAGCGGCAGGCACTGAACGTGGCGCGGATGCGGATGCTCGGCGCCGAGGTCGTCGCCGTGAAATCCGGCTCCCGCACGCTCAAGGACGCCATCAACGAGGCGTTCCGCGACTGGGTCGCCAATGTGGACCGCACCCACTACCTCTTCGGTACGGTCGCGGGCCCGCACCCCTTCCCGGCGATGGTCCGCGACTTCCACCGCGTCATCGGCGTCGAGGCCCGACGGCAGATCCTGGAACGGACCGGCCGGCTGCCGGACGCCGCGATCGCCTGTGTCGGCGGCGGCTCCAACGCCATCGGCCTGTTCCACGCCTTCATCCCGGACGCGCACGTCCGGCTGATCGGCTGCGAGCCCGCCGGACACGGCGTGGAGACCGGCGAGCACGCGGCGACCCTGACCGCGGGCGAGCCCGGCATCCTGCACGGCTCGCGCAGTTACGTCCTCCAGGACGACGAGGGCCAGATCACCGAGCCGTACTCCATCTCGGCCGGTCTGGACTACCCGGGCATCGGCCCCGAGCACGCGTACCTCAAGGACATCGGCCGCGGCGAGTACCGCGCGGTCACCGACGGCGCCGCCATGCAGGCGCTGCTGCTGCTCTCCCGTACCGAAGGGATCATCCCGGCCATCGAGAGCGCCCACGCGCTGGCCGGAGCCCTGGAGGTCGGCAAGGAGCTCGGCAAGGACGGGCTGCTCGTGGTCAACCTGTCCGGCCGTGGCGACAAGGACATGGACACGGCGGCCCGCTACTTCGGGTTGTACGACGCGGACGCGACCGTCGAGGCGGACGCGGGGAACGGCGACGCCGAGATCGAGGAGGACGCCAGGTGAGTGGCAACATCGAGCTGTTGAGTGCCACCCTCGCCGCCGCCAAGGCGGAGGACCGTGCCGCGCTCATCGCCTACCTGCCGGCCGGGTTCCCGACGGTGGACGGCGGCATCGAGGCCGTCAAGGCCGTCGTCGCCGGTGGCGCCGATGTCGTCGAGGTGGGGCTGCCGCACAGCGACCCCGTGCTCGACGGGCCGGTCATCCAGACCGCCGACGACATCGCTCTGCGCGGCGGCGTGAAGATCGCCGACGTGATGCGTACGGTCCGCGAGGCGTACGAGGCGACCGGCGTCCCGATCCTTGTCATGACGTACTGGAACCCCATCGACCGGTACGGCATCGAGCGGTTCACCGCCGAACTCGCCGAGGCGGGCGGCGCCGGGTGCATCCTGCCCGACCTGCCGGTCCAGGAGTCCTCGGTGTGGCGCGAGCACGCCGACAAGCACGGTCTCGCGACCGTCTTCGTCGTCGCACCGAGCAGCAAGGACGAGCGCCTCACCGCCATCACCGCGGCCGGCTCCGGTTTCGTCTACGCGGCGTCACTGATGGGGGTCACCGGCACCCGCGAATCGGTCGGCGAGCAGGCGCAGGACGTGGTCCGGCGCACCCGCGCCACGACCGAGCTCCCGGTCTGTGTCGGCCTCGGCGTCTCCAACGCCCGGCAGGCCGCCGAGGTCGCCGTCTTCGCCGACGGGGTGATCGTCGGCTCCGCCTTCGTCAAGCGGATCCTGGACGCCCCCGACGAGGCATCCGGTCTCGCCGCGGTCCGCTCATTGGCGGGCGAATTGGCCGAAGGCGTTCGAAAGCGCTGACATCGGGTGTAATCCATACGGGTGGACCTGGGGCCGGGGAGGCACGCACGTGCCTCCCCGCTTCGTTGCTGCGGGTGTGAGCGAGAAGAACCAAGAGGGAAAAAGGCCCGCG
Organism: Streptomyces sp. NPDC051286; assembly: GCF_044455345.1. NCBI lineage: Bacteria > Bacillati > Actinomycetota > Actinomycetes > Kitasatosporales > Streptomycetaceae > Streptomyces > Streptomyces sp. NPDC051286. The sequence continues at coordinate 536,562 of NZ_JBITER010000001.1, forward strand.
CGCGACCGGCTTGTCCAGCAGCGCGAGCAGGAGAAGGCGCGCGAGCGCCGCCGACGCACGCTGATCGTCTCGGCCGCCGTGGTGGGTGTGCTGGCGCTGGCAGCGGTCATCGGCGTGATCGCCGCGAATTCGGGGGGCAAGGGCAACAAAGCGAGCGAGTCGGGGCCTGCGGTCGCACCGTCCGGGGCGACCGGCAAGGACAGCCTGGTCATCCAGGTGGGTGCGGACGACGCCCCGTCCACGCTCACGGTCTGGGAGGACTTCCGCTGTCCGGTCTGTGCCCAGTTCGAGAATGCGTTCCGGGAAACGATCCACGAGCTGGAAAACACCGGACAGATCAAGGTCCAGTACCACCTGGCCACGCTCATCGACGGCAACCTCGGCGGCACCGGGTCGCTGGACGCGGCCAATGCGGCCGCCTGCGCACAGGACGTCGGGAAGTTCTCCGCGTACCACGACGTCCTCTACCGCAATCAGCCGCCGGAGACCGACGACGCCTTCGGTAAGAGCAGCAAGCTGATCGACCTGGCGGGCAAGGTCCCGGGCCTCGACACGCCCGCCTTCCGCGGTTGCGTGGAGGATGGCACGCACAACACCTGGGTCCAGAAGTCCAACGCCGCGTTCCAGAACGGTGGATTCACGGGCACGCCGACCGCGCTCCTCAACGGTGAATCGATCTTCCCGAAGAAGGGGAACGAACCGATCACCGTGGCGAACCTGAAGAAGTGGGTCGCCGAGGCGAACAAGGGCAAGCAGCCGGCGAAGGTCACCCCGTCGCCGTCCGTTTCCTGAGCTGAGAGCCTGTCGGGCGACCTCTGATCGGGCGAAGGTCACCCGACAAGCTCTGAGGCACCCCGCGGACGTCGGCTCCGGGTCGGCCGGGTGGGGAATGGATGACCGGCTCGTTACCCAGAAGTTGTCGGGCGGGTTGCCGCACCTCCCGCCCGGCAAGGTAGCGTCGACCCTGCCATGGACCTTGCCTACATTCCCAGCCCGTCGACCGGCGTGATCAATCTCGGCCCGATCCCGCTTCGCGGCTACGCGTTCTGCATCATCATCGGTGTGTTTGTCGCCGTCTGGCTCGGCAACAAGCGCTGGATCGCCCGGGGCGGCAGAGCCGGTACGGTCGCCGACATCGCCGTCTGGGCCGTGCCCTTCGGTCTTGTCGGCGGCCGGCTCTACCACGTCATCACCGACTACCAGCTGTACTTCGGCGACGGTGAGAACTGGGTCAACGCCTTCAAGATCTGGCAGGGAGGCCTCGGTATCTGGGGCGCGATCGCGCTCGGGGCGGTCGGCGCCTGGATCGGCTGCCGCCGTCGAGGGATCCCGCTGCCCGCCTGGGCCGACGCGCTCGCCCCCTGCATCGCCATCGCCCAGGCGTTCGGCCGCTGGGGCAACTGGTTCAACCAGGAGCTGTACGGCAAGCCGACGGATCTGCCGTGGGCACTGAAGATCAGCGAAGGTCCCAACCGGGTCGCCGGAACGTACCACCCGACGTTCCTGTACGAGTCGCTGTGGTGCGTGGGCGTCGCCCTGCTGGTGATCTGGGCTGACCGCCGCTTCAAGCTCGGACACGGACGGGCCTTCGCGCTGTACGTCGCGGCGTACTGCGCGGGTCGCGCCTGGATCGAGTACCTGCGGGTCGACGAGGCGCACCACATCCTGGGCCTGCGCCTGAACGTGTGGACCGCGCTCATCGTGTTCGTCCTGGCGGTGACGTACATGGTGATCTCGGCGAAGGTACGGCCGGGGCGCGAGGAGGTCGTCGAGCCGGGAGCGGTCGAGGACACCGAGGGCGTCGAGGACACGGCGCCCGCCGCGGATGCCGCCGGTGACGCGGACCGTGACGGCGACGGCGTCGGCGATGCGAAGGCGCCCGATGCCGAGGTGCCGGAGAAGAACGGCACCGCAGAGGCAGCGAAGAAAGCCTGACGCCACCCAACTGTACGAAAGGCCCCGAACCGAACGGCTCGGGGCCTTTCGCTGTTCCCCCACCGGGGTCTGTGCGCCCGGACCCCCGCTCCTCGATCGCCGGGGAGGCTGGATTTACCGCCGTCACCCCACCCGTTCCGCCAGCGCCAGCGTCCGGCGGGCCGAGGCCACCACCGCCGCGTCCACGAAGCGGCCGTCCGGCAGCGCCAGCGCACCCGCGTCCGTCAGTGCCGCCGCCACGATCTCCTGCGCCGCCTCGATCTCCTCCGCCGTCGGCCGGAATGCCCGTTCGATGACCGGCAGCTGCCGGGGGTGGATCGCCGCCCGGCCGACGAACCCCAGCCCCCTCCCGTGCACGCAGGACTGCCACAGCCCGTCCAGGTCCAGGACGTCCGGGAACACCGACTGGGTCGGCGGGGCGAGCCCCGCCGCGCGGGCGGCGACCACCACCCGGCTGCGCGACCAGTCCAGGCCCATGTCGTCCCGTACGCCCAGATCGGCCCGGAGATCGATCTCGCCGATGGCGATGGAGCGGACCTGGGGGTGGGACGCCGCGATCGCGTACGCGTGCTCGATGCCGAGCGCCGACTCCAGCAGCGGACAGAGCGCGACGCCGGGCGCCAGAGCCGCGATGTGATGGACGGTCGTGGCATGCGTGATCTTGGGCAGCCGCAGTTCGGCCAGGCCGGGCAGTCCGGCCAGGGCCAGGATGTCGGTTTCCGTGTGGACCCGGACGTGCATCGGCACACCGTCCGTGCCGGCGAGCGGTTCGGCGAGGAGTTCGGCAGTGGCGGACCGTGCATACGCCTTGCGGTCCGGCGCGACCGCGTCCTCCAGGTCGACGATCACCACGTCCGCGCCCGAGTCGCGCGCCTTGCGCACCACGTCCGGCCGGTCCCCGGGGGCGTACAGCCAGGTCAGAGGCACCGCTGCAGCCGCCGTCACAGCACGCTCCCCGCTCGCAGTGCGGCGATATCCGGATCGGTCAGACCGAGCCCGGTGAGGATCTCGTCGGTGTCCGCGCCGTGCGGCCGGCCCGCCCAGCGGATCGCCCCCGGGGTCCCGGACAGCCGGAAGAGGACGTTCTGCATACGCAGCGGGCCCAGCTCCGGGTCGGGGACCTCGGTGATGGAGTCCAGGGCCCCGTACTGCGGGTCATCCATCACGTCCCGGATGTCATGGATCGGCGCGATGGCTGCCTCCGCCTTCTCGAAGGCGGAGATCGCGTCGTCGCGGGTGTGCCGGGCGATCCAGGCGCCGACCGCCTCGTCGAGTTCGTCGGAGTGGTCGGCGCGGGTGGCACCGGAGGCGAACCACGGCTCGTCGATCAGTTCCGCGCGGCCGACCAGATGCATCACCCGTTCGGCGATCGACTGGGCGGACGTGGACACGGCGACCCACTGACCGTCGGACGTGCGGTACGTATTGCGCGGGGCGTTGTTGCGCGAGCGGTTACCGGTGCGTTCCTGGACGTATCCGAGCTGGTCGTACCAGATCGGCTGCGGGCCGAGCACGGTCAGGATCGGCTCGATGATCGCCATGTCGACGACCTGCCCCTTCCCGGTGCGGTCCCGCCCGGCCAGCGCCGTCATCACGGCGTACGCAGTGGCGAGTGCCGCGATCGAGTCGGCGAGCCCGAAGGGCGGCAGGGTCGGCGGCCCGTCCGGCTCCCCGGTGATCGCGGCGAACCCGCTCATGGCCTCGGCGAGGGTGCCGAAGCCGGCCCGGTGCGCGTACGGGCCGAACTGGCCGAAGCCGGTGACCCGGGTGAGCACCAGCCGCGGGTTGACGGCGTGCAGCTCCTCCCAGCCGATGCCCCACCGTTCCAGCGTCCCCGGCCGGAAGTTCTCGATGATCACGTCGGTGGACGCGGCCAGCCGCAGCAGGACGTCGCGTCCGCCGGGAGCGGAGAGGTCGAGGGTCAGATTGCGTTTGTTGCGGCCGAGCAGTTTCCACCACAGGCCGATGCCGTCCTTCGCCGGGCCGTGTCCGCGCGACGGATCGGGCCTGCGCGGATGTTCGACCTTGATCACCTCGGCGCCGAAGTCGCCGAGCATGGTGGCCGCGAGGGGGCCCGCGAAGAGCGTGGCGAGGTCGAGGACCTGCAAACCGGTGAGGGGCGCTTCCCCGGGCGCGGTCATGCGGCGTCGATCTCGCTGCGGTACGGCATGGAGGTCGAGGCACCCGGCTTCTGCACACAGAGCGCGGCGGCCGACGACGCCCAGGCCAGCGCCTCCGGCACGGCACGCCCCTCGCCGAGCGCCACGGCGAGCGTGCCGACGAAGGTGTCCCCGGCGCCGGTGGTGTCCACGGCGGTGACCTCGGGCGCGGGAAAGTGGATCTTTTCGCTGCCCCGGGACGCGTACAGGCAGCCCGTCGCGCCGAGCGTGATGACGACCTCGGGGACCTGCCGGAGCAGGACGTCCGCCGCCGCGTGGGGTTCGGAGTGCCCGGAGAGCGCGGCGGCCTCGTGCTCATTGGGAATCAGGAGATCGATGGCGTCGAAGAGTTCGTCCGGCAGCGATTGCACGGGGGAGGGGGTGAGAATCGTCCGTACGCCCTGCGCATGGGCGACCCGCGCCCCTTCCAGCACCGTGGACAGCGGCAGTTCCAGCTGCAGGAGCAGCAGGTCGGCACCCGCGATGGCGGCCTTCTCCTCGGGGCCGAGGGAGGTGACGGTGCCGTTGGCGCCGGGGATCACCACGATCGAGTTGCCGCCCGCGTCGTCGACGACGATGTGCGCGGTGCCGCTGGGGCCCTCCGCGGTGTGCAGCAGGTCGGTGTCCACGCCCGCGTGCTCCAGTGCGGACCGCAGCTGCGCCCCGTAGGCGTCGTCACCGACCGCGCCGATCATCATCACGTCGCCGCCCGCGCGGGCGGCGGCGACGGCCTGGTTCGCGCCCTTGCCACCGGGGACGGTGCGGAACTCCCGTCCGGTGACGGTCTCTCCGCGCTGCGGAGCCCGTGCGACGTAGGCGACAAGGTCCATATTGGTGCTGCCGAGCACCGCGATGCCGGTCATGGGCGGCGTGCCTCCTCGTGGATGAGCCGGTGGGTCATTTCGGCGAGTGCGTCGAAGCCGATGGAGTCGAATCCGGGAACGGACGTGGCGAGCCGGTTCCCCAGCGGGGTGGTCCATCGGCCAGGCAGCGCCTCGGGCCGGCCGGCCAGCAGACCGGTCAGCGAGCCGGCAGTCGCGCCGTTCGAGTCGGTGTCCCAACCACCCGCCACCGCACGGCAGATGGAGTCGGAGAAGTCGCCGTCGGCGTGGGTGAGGGCGGCGGCGAGCAGCGCGGCGTTGGGCAGTACATGGACCCAGTGGTACGTGCCGAATTCGGCGTGCAACCGGTCGACGACCTCGTCGAAGTCCTCCTCACCGCGGGCCGCGTCGATCCCGGTGCGGACCGCGTGCGCAAACCGCGAGCGGGGCGGCACGACGCGCAGACCGGCCTGCAGACAGCCGTGCACATCCGCGTCGCCACCGGCCGCCACGGCGAGCGCCGCGGCGGTGAACATCGCCCCGTACACACCGTTGCCGGTGTGTGTGAGGACCGCGTCCCGGTGTGCCTGCTCGGCGGCGGCAGCCGGGTCGCCGGGGTGGGTCCAGCCGTGCACGTCGGCGCGGATCCGGGCGCCGATCCACTCCCGGAACGGGTTGCGGTGCCGGGCGGTGTCCGGCGGTTCGATGCCATCGAGCAGATTGCGGTACGCGACCCGCTCTGCGGTGAACGTACGGCCGGCGGGGAGTTCGTCGAGCCAGAGCCGGGCGAGATCGGCGGTACCGAACGATGGCCCGTGACGCTGGATCAACAGCAGTGTCAGGAGCGGGTGGTTGAGGTCGTCGTCCTCCGGCATCCCGTCGATGTTCTCGGCGAGCGAGGTGGGTGCGGAGCGACGGTTCCAGGGGTGGGCGGCTGCCAGTCCGGCGGGCAGACCCTTCGCCGTGAACCAGGTGCTGAGCGGCCAGTTCCCGGTGGCCCGGGCCAGCGCACGGATCCCCGCGAGGGGCAGCTTCTCGACGGGTTTGCCGAGCAGGCAGCCGGCCGCACGCCCCAGCCATGCCGCCTCCAGCGGGGCGGTACCGGCCGGTGGAGGGTCCGTGCGGGGCGCCGGCCAGTACGGGCAGGCCGCCCGGATCGCGGCGAGATCCGTCGGCTCGTCGACATGCAGCGGCGAGGTGAGCCCGGCGAGTTCGTCGAGCAGGCGCCCGGCGAGCGCGCGCAGGGCGGGTGGCGCGGGGGATTTCGATGCGCCCGCGCGCTCCGGGGCGGGCGCGCCGCCCGCCGCGTACCACCGGCGCTCGATGTGCCGCGCGTCCCGGCCGTCCTCGGCCGCCTGGCGCAGCTCGTGCCCGATCAGGTCCTCGGGCTGCACCCAGGTGACCCGCACGGTCATGGCGTGCCTGCCAGTGTCGCGAACGCCGCCTCGTGCGCACGCCGCCGGGCGGTGTCCCGTCCGAACACCTCGCGGGCGACGTCCGTCAGCGTCCGCGCCGGTGCGTGCAGATCGAGGCGGCTGGCCTCCGCCACCGTTTTCACCCAGGTGGCGGGGATCGCCGCTTCACCGTGCAGCGCGCCCGCGAGCGCGCCGCTCATCGTGGCGATCGAGTCGCAGTCGCGGCCGTAGTTCACCGATCCGAGCACCGCGTGCCGGTAGTCGCCGTCCGCGACGAGCAGCATTCCGAGGGCGATCGGGAGCTCCTCGATGGCATGCAGCCGGGACGGTCGGCGGGCGCCGAGGGACGGGGAGCGGTAGTCGGGTCCGACGGTGTCGAAGGGGGCCACCGCGGCACGCAGTGGTGCCAGCGCCGTCTCGAAGTCCTGGTGCTGGACGGCCACTTCGCACACGGCCTCGATGGCGGCCCGGGTTCCGTCCTTGGCGAGCGACAGGCAGGTGTCGACGACGTTGGCGGGCGTCGCGTCCGGGGCGCAGGCGGCGGCGACGGCCGCCGCGAAGACCCCGGCCGCCTCCCTCCCGTACGACGACTGATGGGCGCCCGCGAGGTCCAGCGCCTCGGCGTACGCGGCCCGCGGATGCGCGGCGTTGACCAGTCCCACCGGCGCCATGTACATCGCCGCACCACAGTTCACGATGTTTCCGGAGCCCGCCTCGCGCGGATCGACATGGCCGTAGTGCAGCCGGGCGACGATCCACTTCTCGGCGAGGAAGACCCGTTGCAGTGGCAGCGCCTCGGCCTGCAGCTCCGGAATCCAGCGGGGGTTCGCGATCAGCTCCGGTACGAGGTGGTCGGCCACGGAGTACGCGTCGAGATGGTCCCGTACGGCGCCGTACACCCGTACCAGCGCATGGGTCATCAAGGTGTCGTCGGTGACGTGCCCGTCGCCCTTGTAGTACGGGGCGATGGGGCGGGCGGTGCGCCAGTCGTCGCCGTCCCACGGGCCGACGATGCCGGTGACCCGGCCGCCGTGGCGTTCGGCAATCTGCTCGGCGGACCGGCCTTCGACCGGGCCGCCGAGCGCGTCGCCGACGGCGGCGCCGACGAGGGCGCCGCTGATCCGTTCATCGAGGGCGAGCGCGGTGGGTGGTCTGTTCCCTGGAGGCGTCATGAGCTTCATGGGCATCATGTCCGAATTGTCCACCCGGAGGGACTGGTTCCGTGTCTGTCAGCAACCCGGCGAGTTCGATGAGATCCGTGCCCGCGAGTCGGGGCAGCGCACACCCGGCAAGGGTGCGGCAGGCCTCGCGCCAGCCGTCCGGGACGGCGGCGATACCGCCGAGCGCGCCGGTCAGCGCACCGGCCAGGGCGGGTGCCGAGTCCGCGACCCGCGATAGACAGGCCGCCGCCGGAATGGCCTGGGCGATCTCGCCCCGGGCAGCGGTGGCGAGGGCGAGCGCGACCGGCACGGTCTCGGCGGCGGCGATCCCGTAGCTGTACACGTGATCGACGATCTGATGCTCCAGCACCGGTACGAGCGCGAAGGCGCCCGCCGCCTCGCCGACGAAGTCCCGGGCGATCCGGACGGCGTGGGCGGCATTGCGGGCGATCTCGGTGCCGTCGGGGAGCTGGGCGAGTGCGGCGTTCACCACGGCGTCGACATCGGCCCCGCCCAGCGCTTCGGCGATCGCGGCGGCCATCGCACGGGCACCGTGCACACCGTCGCCGTCCTGGGTGTATCGGGCATCGAACTCGGCGAGTTCGGCGGCGGGTCCGGGCTCGCCGGGGTGGACGACCGCCAGCACGGCGGCCCGGACACAGGCCGCGTCGTCGAAATAGTGCGGGTTGTCGTGGCCGGTGGCGGGCGGCCGCAGCCCGGCGGCGAGATTGCCGAGCCCCGCCCGGACCGAGATCCGGGCGCGCAGGGGGAGCACCGCCGACTCGACCTCCGGCGCCTGCGCGGCAGCCGCGGCGACCTCAGCGGCCAGTGCGTTCCAGGAGAGGTCGATGGCGGCCTGCATCCGGCGCTCGGGGGAGAGGTGGTGCAGCGACGCCGCCTCCGAGGCGAGCACGGTACCGGCGGCGAACGCGGCCCATTCGGCATCGTCCGACGGCCCGAGCTGCAGCGGCTCGGGTGGCTGGTTGAGGGCGATCGGTACGGGCAGGGTGGTGGTGGCGTTCTGCTCGGCGAAGGTGTCGAGCTCTCGGGTGAGGCGCCGGGTCCACTCCGGCATCCGGGCCGCCCGGTGGCGCGCGGCGGGCCACCCCGCGGCATCCCCCGAGGCGAGCCCGAGGAGCAGTCCCTCGATCCGGGCGCGGCGCCCCGGCAGGGGCCGGGCAGGGAGGGAGGCGGAGTCGCTGGTGCGGTGAGTGTTGCGAGCAATGGTCATGACACCACCACCGCCGGTTCGCCTGCGTTGCCGACTGCCCCGCCCGCCTTGCCGGTCCCGCCCATCGGGTCCGCCTCGTCCGGGGTGAGCAACTCCGCGATGTCCAGGACGTGGTAACCCCGCATCGACGGCAGACAGCTGCCCCGGACCGGTCCGATCGCCTCGCCCCAGATCCGCGGGATCGCGGACACCCCGTGCAGTGCCCCGGCCAGCGCTCCCGCCACGGCCGCCGTCGTGTCCGCGTCACGGCCCATGTTGACCGCGGTCAGCACCGCCGTACGGAAATCGCCACGCGCCGCCGCGAACGCGCCGAACGCCAGGCCGACCGCCTCCGGAGCCAGATCCGTCCATGGATATCCGCCGACCACCACCGCGGAGCGCACGGCCCGCTCCGTGGTGAGGCGGTCGGGATACGCGCGCTGGGCGGCCGCCACCGCGCGGCGCAGCGAGCGCGCCGTCCAGGAGTCCATCGGTACGACGGACAGCGCGGCCGCGATCACGGACGCGACCCCCGCACCGACCATCGCGGCGGCCACCCCGGCCGCCACCGCCTGGCCGCCGTAGATGCCCTCGCCGTCGTGGCTGACCCGGCCGTCGACCGCGACCAGGCGCGCGGCCTCCGCGGGCCGGCCCGCCGCGAACACGCCGAACGGCGCCGCCCGCATCGCGAGTCCGTCGCTCCAGGCGTGCCGGTGCTGGGCGGAGATCGGAGCGGCGAGACCCCGGCGCAGGTTCTCCAGCGTGCCGCGCTCGCTGAACCCGGCGCCGCGGAACGGCCCCTCGTCCAGGTCGGCGATCCACAGGTGCCAGGCCCGCTCGACCTGGGTGACGGTCAGCGCCGAACCGTGCCGGGCGAGCAGCAGCCCGGAGAAGATCGCGTACTCCGTGTCATCGGTGCCTGCCGGGTCGTCGCTGACGAAGCCCTCGATCCGGCCCCAGCGTCGGCGGATCTCGGACGGCCGCAGGTTCTCCGCCGGTGCGCCCAGGGCGTCACCCACGGCGAGCCCCAGGAGGGCGCCGCGGGCCCGGTCGGCCCGGTCGAGGCGCTCGGCATCGTCCGCGAGGTCCGCATGGGCTGATCGGCCCGTGCCGGGTGTGTCCGCGTCGCGCCGGGCGGCCTCCCCCGCACCGCCTGCGCCCGCACTGCCCGCGTTCGTTCCGCCCGCGCTCGTACGGCGCGTCCGCCGCTCTGCCGGATTGCCCGCAATCGACTCCATCGCGTCGACCCTTCGCTCGTACCGAGCCAGTTCTCGTACCTGTCCGATCTGTGCCACGCGGAGACCCGACAAAGGCCGATAAGCGTGACAAAAGGTCCAGTCGGATGACGAGGCCCCTCTCCTGAGGCAGGCCGTACTTACCTGGTCAGAGGGCAGGTAAGTACGGCCTGGCTTGCTGGCGGGGTGCTCTTTTCGTGCGTACTTTCGATGGTGTTGAGGGGGCGGAGCGAGTGAATCCCGCTGCCGGAGAAGGGGAGAGTTGTGTCCATCATCGAGACCGACGCCGTCCTGCATGAGGCGCATCGTGACAACCACACCCACCGTGATGTCAACGGCGGCTGGCTGCGCCCGGCGGTCTTCGGCGCGATGGACGGGCTCGTCTCCAACCTCGCGCTGATGACCGGCGTCGCGGGCGGCTCGGTGTCCCAGCAGACGCTCGTGATCACCGGTCTGGCGGGCCTGGCCGCCGGTGCGTTCTCCATGGCGGCCGGCGAGTACACCTCCGTCGCTTCGCAACGAGAGCTCGTCGAGGCCGAACTCGATGTCGAGCGCCGCGAATTGCGCAAGCACCCGGTGGACGAGATGGAAGAGCTCGCCGCGCTGTACGAGTCCCGCGGTGTCGAGCCCGGACTCGCCCGCGAGGTCGCCCGGCAGCTGTCCCGCGATCCTGAGCAGGCCCTGGAAATACACGCCCGCGAGGAGCTCGGCATCGACCCGGGCGATCTGCCGTCGCCGCTCGTCGCCGCTGTGTCGTCGTTCGGCGCGTTCGCGCTGGGTGCGCTGCTGCCCGTACTGCCGTATCTGCTCGGAGCGCACGCCCTGTGGCCCGCGGTGCTGCTGGCGCTCATCGGGCTCTTCGGCTGCGGCGCGGTGGTGGCCAGGGTGACGGCGCGCAGTTGGTGGTTCAGCGGGCTGCGGCAGCTGGTGCTCGGTGGTACGGCTGCGGCGGTCACGTACGGGCTGGGCATGGTGTTCGGCGTGGCCGTCGGGAGCTGAGACCGACCCGGCACATGGGGGACGCCGCCTCCCATGTGCCGGTCGGTCTGAGGGCTGTCCGACCCGGCAGGTAATACGGGACAGCCCTTGGGGTCGCTCGTTCGGATCATGCTGGGCTCGCGGGGTTGGGCACGCACCTATGCGGCGCTGCCGTCGGTCTTCGCCAAGCTCTCGGCTTCGCTCGAGCAGGGGAGACCCATTCGCCCCGCAGGGGGGTGCGACCGGGCCTGCGTTCGTCGTTTTGCTCGCAATAAGCCCTCGCAGGCCGGGCGGGATCGGCTGTGGCGCCTGTCCGGCCTTGCGCGTGGACGGTCCGGGGTGTGCGCGTAGATCATGCCGGTGACCCGGGCGCCATTCGTGTGACGTACGTCTTGGCCACCGCCTCTGGGCGGAACCCCGCCGCAGACGTAAAATGAGTCCCTATACAAGGCTCCACATAAGTAGCCGTTACTCGGCGGTTTCGATTCCTTTGCCGCCGGGCATGAGCCGTAGACACCGCAGGCAACGACGCCTGCTCTCTGCGGTCTCCCCGGGCGCCGATCCTCCGACTGCGACCCAAACCCCCGCCGCTCCGCGAGCGGTGTCCGCATGTTGGAACAGCCTTTCCGCTTCTTGAGAAGCGCCCCATTATGTAAACCTGCATGAAATTTCGCAGAGGGCCAACGTCGTCCCTCGGCACTGCATATGCCACGACGACGACGGGAGAGCCGATGCGTTCCGACGCCTGGTCGCCCATGGACGGTCGCCCCGCCCAGCAGGGGATGTATGACCCCCGTAACGAGCACGACGCCTGTGGCGTCGGGTTCGTGGCCACTCTGACCGGTGTGGCCAGCCATGAGCTGGTCGAGCAGGCGCTTACCGTACTGCGCAACCTCGAACACCGCGGCGCCACCGGATCCGAGCCCGACTCGGGTGACGGCGCCGGAATCCTGCTCCAGGTGCCCGACACCTTCCTCCGCGCAGAGGTCCCCTTCGACCTCCCGGAGGCCGGTGCCTACGCCGTCGGTATCGCCTTTCTGCCCGCGGACGACTCCACCGAGGCCGTCCAGAAGCTTGAGAAGATCGCCGCCGAGGAGGGCCTCAAGGTCCTCGGCTGGCGTGAGGTCCCGGTCAGTCCTGACCTCCTCGGCAGCGGCGCCCGCGCCACCATGCCCGAGTTCCGTCAGCTCTTCGTCGCGGACGGTGAGAGCGCCGGCATCGTGCTCGACCGCAAGGCCTTCGTGCTGCGCAAGCGCGCCGAGCGTGAGACCGGGGTGTACTTCCCCTCGCTCTCCGCCCGCACGATCGTCTACAAGGGCATGCTCACTACCGGGCAGCTGGAGCCGTTCTTCCCGGACCTCTCCGACCGCCGCTTCGCCACCACGGTCGCGCTGGTCCACTCCCGTTTCTCCACGAACACGTTCCCGAGCTGGCCGCTCGCCCACCCGTACCGCTTCGTCGCGCACAACGGCGAGATCAACACGGTCAAGGGCAACCGCAACTGGATGAGGGCCCGCGAGTCCCAGCTCGCGTCGAGCCTCTTCGGTACGGAGCAGCTCGACCGGATCTTCCCCGTCTGCACCCCGGACGCCTCCGACTCCGCCTCATTCGACGAGGTCCTGGAGCTGCTCCACCTCGGCGGCCGCTCGCTGCCGCACTCGGTGCTGATGATGGTCCCCGAGGCGTGGGAGAACCACGACTCCATGGACCCAGCCCGCCGCGCCTTCTACCAGTACCACTCCACGATGATGGAGCCCTGGGACGGCCCGGCCTGCGTCACCTTCACCGACGGCACCCAGGTCGGCGCGGTCCTCGACCGCAACGGTCTGCGCCCGGGCCGTTACTGGGTCACCGACGACGGCCTCGTCGTCCTTTCCTCCGAGGTCGGGGTCCTGGACATCGACCCCGCGAAGGTGGTCCGCAAGGGCCGCCTGCAGCCCGGCAAGATGTTCCTCGTCGACACCGCCGAGGGCCGCATCATCGAGGACGACGAGATCAAGGCGGGCCTCGCCGCCGAGCAGCCCTACCAGGAGTGGCTGGAGACCGGCGAGATCGAGCTCGAGGATCTCCCCGAGCGCGAACACATCGTGCACACGCACGCCTCCGTCACCCGCCGCCAGCAGACCTTCGGCTACACCGAGGAAGAGCTCCGCGTCATCCTCGCGCCGATGGCCCGCACCGCCGGCGAGCCGCTCGGCTCCATGGGTACGGACTCGCCGATCGCCGCCCTGTCCGAGCGCCCCAGGCTGCTCTTCGACTACTTCACCCAGCTGTTCGCGCAGGTCACCAACCCGCCGCTGGACGCCATCCGCGAGGAGCTCGTCACCTCGCTGCGCTCCACGCTCGGCCCGCAGGGCAATCTGCTGGAGCCGACCGCCGCGTCGTGCCGCAGCGTCACGCTGCCGTTCCCGGTGATCGACAACGACGAGCTGGCCAAGCTGATACACATCAATGCCGATGGCGACATGCCGGGCATGAAGGCCGCCACGCTCTCCGGTCTCTACCGGGTCAGCGGCGGCGGTGAGGCTCTCGCCGCGCGGATCGAGCAGATCTGCAGCGAGGTCGACGCCGCCATAGAGAACGGCGCCCGCCTGATCGTCCTGTCCGACCGGCACTCCGACGCCGAGCACGCGCCGATCCCGTCGCTGCTGCTCACCTCGGCCGTCCACCACCACCTCATCCGCACCAAGCAGCGCACCCAGGTGGGTCTGCTGGTCGAGGCCGGGGACGTCCGCGAGGTCCACCACGTCGCGCTGCTGATCGGTTACGGCGCCGCCGCGGTCAACCCGTACCTGGCGATGGAGTCCGTCGAGGACCTGGTCCGGGCCGGCACGTTCATCGAGGGCACCGAGCCCGGGAAGGCCATCCGGAACCTGATCTACGCGCTCGGCAAGGGCGTCCTGAAGGTCATGTCCAAGATGGGCATCTCCACCGTCGCCTCCTACCGCGGCGCGCAGGTCTTCGAGGCCGTCGGCCTGGACGCGGCCTTCGTCGCGAAGTACTTCAACGGCACCGCCACCAAGATCGGCGGCGCCGGACTCGACGTCGTCGCCGAGGAGGTCGCCGCCCGGCACGCCAAGGCGTACCCCGCCTCCGGCATCTCCGCCTCGCACCGCGCGCTGGAGATCGGCGGCGAGTACCAGTGGCGCCGCGAGGGCGAGCCGCACCTCTTCGACCCGGAGACGGTCTTCCGCCTGCAGCACGCCACGCGCAGCAAGCGGTACGACATCTTCAAGAAGTACACGGACCGGGTGAACGAGCAGTCCGAGCGCCTCATGACGCTCCGCGGCCTGTTCGCCCTCAAGACACATGAGAACGGCAAGTCGGACCGCGAGGCGATCTCCATCGACGAGGTCGAGTCCGTCTCCGACATCGTCAGGCGGTTCTCGACCGGCGCCATGTCGTACGGCTCGATCTCCCGCGAGGCGCACGAGACCCTCGCCATCGCCATGAACCAGCTGGGCGGCAAGTCCAACACCGGTGAGGGCGGCGAGGATGCCGACCGGCTGTACGACCCGGCGCGCCGCTCGTCCATCAAGCAGGTCGCCTCCGGCCGCTTCGGTGTGACCAGCGAGTACCTGGTCAACGCGGACGACATCCAGATCAAGATGGCGCAAGGTGCCAAGCCCGGCGAGGGCGGCCAGCTGCCCGGCCACAAGGTCTACCCGTGGGTCGCCAAGACCCGGCACTCCACCCCGGGTGTCGGTCTGATCTCCCCACCGCCGCACCACGACATCTACTCCATCGAGGACCTGGCTCAGCTGATCCACGACCTCAAGAACGCCAACCCGGCGGCCCGCATCCACGTGAAGCTGGTCTCGGAGGTCGGCGTCGGCACGGTCGCCGCGGGTGTCTCCAAGGCGCACGCGGACGTCGTCCTGATCTCCGGCCACGACGGCGGAACAGGCGCCTCCCCGCTCACCTCGCTGAAGCACGCGGGCGGCCCCTGGGAGCTCGGCCTCGCCGAGACGCAGCAGACCCTGCTGCTCAACGGCCTGCGCGACCGCATCGTCGTGCAGACCGACGGCCAGCTGAAGACCGGCCGCGACGTCATCATCGCCGCGCTGCTGGGCGCCGAGGAGTTCGGTTTCGCGACCGCGCCGCTCGTCGTCTCCGGCTGCGTCATGATGCGGGTCTGCCACCTCGACACCTGCCCGGTCGGCATCGCCACCCAGAACCCGGTCCTGCGCGAGCGGTTCTCCGGCAAGGCCGAATACCTCGTCAACTTCTTCGAGTTCATCGCCCAGGAAGTCCGCGAGCTCCTCGCCGAGCTCGGCTTCCGTACGATCGAAGAGGCCGTCGGCCACGCCGAGCTGCTGGACACCGACCGTGCGATCACGCACTGGAAGGCGCAGGGCCTCGACCTGGAGCCCCTCTTCCACGTCCCGGAGCTGCCCGAGGGTGCGGTCCGCCACCAGCTGATCGAGCAGGACCACGGTCTCGACAAGGCCCTCGACAACGAGCTGATCAAGCTCGCCGCCGACGCCCTGAACGCGAATACTGCCGAGGCCGCCCAGCCCGTCCGGGCCCAGATCGCGATCCGGAACATCAACCGGACCGTCGGTACGATGCTCGGCCACGAGGTGACGAAGAAGTTCGGCGGCGCGGGTCTGCCGCAGGACACCATCGACATCACCTTCACCGGCTCCGCCGGCCAGTCGTTCGGCGCGTTCGTGCCGAGCGGTGTGACGCTGCGACTGGAGGGCGACGCCAACGACTACGTGGGCAAGGGCCTCTCCGGCGGCCGCGTCATCGTCCGCCCGGACCGCGGCGCCGAGCACCTCGCCGAGTACTCCACCATCGCGGGCAACACCATCGCCTACGGCGCCACCGGCGGCGAGCTGTTCCTGCGCGGCCGCACCGGTGAGCGGTTCTGCGTCCGCAACTCCGGCGCGACGGTCGTCTCCGAAGGCGTGGGCGACCACGGCTGCGAGTACATGACCGGCGGTCACGCCGTCGTCCTCGGCGAGACCGGACGCAACTTCGCCGCCGGTATGTCGGGCGGTGTCGCGTACGTCATCGATCTGGACCGCGACAACGTCAACGTCGGCAACCTCGGTGCGATCGAGGCGCTCTCCGACAGCGACAAGCAGTGGCTGCACGACGTCGTGCGCCGCCACCGGGAGGAGACCGGGTCCACGGTCGCCGAGAAGCTGCTTGCCGAGTGGGACAGCGCCGACGGCGGTGTCTCCCGCTTCAGCAAGATCATCCCGTCCACCTACAAGGCAGTGCTCGCCGCCAAGGAAGCCGCTGAGCTCGCCGGTCTCTCCGAGCAGGAGACCACCGAGAAGATGATGGAGGCGGCGACCCATGGCTGACCCCAAGGGCTTCCTGACCACCGGGCGCGAGGTCGCCAAGACCCGCCCTGCGGGCGAACGCGTCAAGGACTGGAACGAGGTCTACGTTCGGGGCTCGCTGCTCCCGATCATCAGCAAGCAGGCGGGCCGCTGCATGGACTGCGGCATCCCGTTCTGCCACAACGGCTGCCCGCTGGGGAACCTCATCCCCGAGTGGAACGACTACGCCTACCGCGAGGACTGGGCGGCCGCGTCCGAGCGCCTGCACGCCACGAACAACTTCCCGGAGTTCACCGGGCGGCTGTGCCCGGCTCCCTGCGAGTCGGCGTGCGTGCTCGGCATCAACCAGCCGGCCGTCACCATCAAGAACGTCGAAGTCTCGATCATCGACAAGGCGTGGGAGAGCGGCGACGTCACGCCGCAGCCGCCCGAGCGCCTCTCCGGCAAGACGGTCGCGGTCATCGGCTCGGGTCCGGCGGGTCTCGCCGCCGCCCAGCAGCTGACCCGGGCCGGCCACACGGTCGCCGTCTACGAGCGCGCGGACCGCATCGGAGGCCTTCTCCGGTACGGCATCCCCGAGTTCAAGATGGAGAAGTCGCACATCAACCGCCGCATCGAGCAGATGCGCGCGGAAGGCACCAAGTTCCGTACGGAGGTGGAGATCGGCAGGGACATCGATGCGGCCAAGCTCCGCCGCCGCTACGACGCGGTCGTCATCGCCGCCGGTGCCACCGTCTCCCGCGACCTGCCCGTCCCGGGCCGTGAGCTGAACGGCGTGCACTTCGCGATGGAGTACCTGCCGCTCGCCAACAAGGTGCAGGAAGGCGACCTGACGGTCTCCCCGATCAGCGCCGAGGGCAAGCACGTCGTCGTCATCGGCGGCGGCGACACCGGCGCCGACTGCGTCGGCACCGCTCACCGTCAGGGCGCGGCCTCCGTCACCCAGCTGGAGATCATGCCGAAGCCGGGCGAGGAGCGGAACGCCAACCAGCCCTGGCCGACCTTCCCGATGCTGTACAAGGTCACCTCGGCGCACGAGGAGGGCGGCGAGCGGGTCTACTCCGTCTCCACCACCCACTTCGAGGGCGACGAGGACGGCAACGTCCAGGCACTGCACCTTGTCGAGGTGGAATTCAAGGACGGTAAGTTGGAGCAGAAGCCCGGTACGGAGCGGCGGATCCCCGCGCAGCTGGTCACCCTGGCCATGGGCTTCACCGGTACCGACCAGGCCAACGGTCTCGTCCAGCAGTTCGGCCTGGAGCTCGACGGGCGCGGCAACGTCGCGCGCGACGGCGACTACGCCACCAATGTCGACGGTGTGTTCGTCGCCGGTGACGCGGGGCGCGGCCAGTCCCTCATCGTGTGGGCCATCGCCGAGGGCCGCTCTGCGGCGCGTGGCGTGGACCGCTTCCTGACCGGGGCCAGCGCACTGCCGGCCCCGATCCGCCCGACAGACCGTTCCCTGATGGTCTGAGCACCACCAGCAGTACGCATCACCACAACAGCCGTCCCGTACAAAGGCGTACGGAACTGAACGCGGCGCCTGCCCGTCCCCGACCGGACGATTCGGCAGGCGCCGTGGCGCGTCCGGGCCCGGTCCGCCGGCCGAACGCTCACGCCACGGCGCCGCCGGTCAGCTGCGAGGTCTTCAGAACGACCAGGGCGACCAGTACCACGAAGACCACCCCGCACGCGGCGATCTGCACGGCGGTACGGCGCTTCGCCGGGGCGTACGCGAGCGCGGCCATGACGATGCCGCCCGTCAGCAGCCCGCCCAGGTGCCCCTGCCACGAGGTGAACCACGCGGATATCAGCAGCCAGATCAGGAACTGGGCCATGAACCGGTTGACCGCCGCCATGTCCCGGCCGAGCCGCCGGTTGATGACGTAGAACGCCGCCGCCAGACCGAAGACCGCCCCCGAAGCGCCCACCGTCAGGGCGTCCGGTGCGATCAGGTACACCAGCACCGAGCCGCCCAGCGCCGACAGCAGATACAGCGCGAGATACCGGCCCCGGCCCAGCTGCTCCTCGACGACCCGGCCCAGATTCCACAGCCCGTACATGTTGAAGAGGATGTGCAGCACCCCGAACGGCAAGGCACCGAAGGACGACCCACCCGGCGGAAGGTGGAGGAACGCCCCGGTCAGCAGCCGGTACCACTCGCCGTCCACCACCCCGACCGCGTGGAACCCGTGGAAGTCCCCGCTCTCGTACACGTACTGGTCGCCGTGGGGTCCGACCAGAACCGCGCCGAGCATCCCGAACCGGTCGACGATCCCGGGGCGCACCAACTCGCCCAGATACGCCACTATGTTCAGGCCCATCAGGACGTACGTCACGACGGGCACCGCCGTCCTCGACACCGCACCGCCGAAGACCGTGCGCGCCTGCCGGATCGACCGCTGCCCCTCCTTCACGCACTCCACGCAGTGATGGCCGACCGCAGCCTCACGCATGCAGTCCGGGCAGATGTAGCGGTCGCAGCGGGTGCAGCGCACATACGTCTCGTACGACGGATGGCGGTAGCAGGTGGTGACAGCGGCCTCCATGGCCGGCTCCTTCGCGGGGGGACGTTGGCGGGCGGCCGGTGGGGGTCGGCGGCGATCAACATAGCGAACGAGGGCCCCGCGAACGCGGCCGGGTGCGGGCCCGGCCCAGGCGGGAAGAGCCGGGGTCGTCCACAACGCGGCAGCTCGTCCACCACGGTGACGTAACCTCGTGACTCCCTTCTCAGTAACGGAGCCCCGTGTGACCGGCATCAGTCTCCGCAAGGTCGAGGAGACCGCGCCCGCGCTAGGGCGTGTTTCGAAAGGGGCGTCGTCCGCCTGTAGGGCGGGCCTGGCGGCGTCTGGTGCGTGCGATCGCAAGGCGGAGGGTCACCCCGATACTGGGCGTATCGAGGCGAGCCCGACAACGCAGCGAGCGTGCGTGCCAGACGCCGCCAGGCAGGCGGGACTTTCGAAACACGCCCTAGTCGTCTTCCAGACCGACGGCGGCCCGATCAACAAGCTCGCGGCGGAGCGCTATCTCTGCAAGGCGACGAAGCTGCCGCTGTTCTGGCAGTTCACCGGCTTCGGCGACAAGCGAAACTCGCAGTTCAACTACCTGCACAGGCTCGACGAACTGGCCGTGGCCGCGCAGCGCCCCGTCGACAACGCCGGCTTGTTCCACGCCGGACTCGATCCGCGTCAGGTTCCGGACTCCGAGCTGTACGACCGGCTCGTCGCCGAATTCCCCAGCTGGCTGACCGCGGCCCGGGCGCAGGGGACCGTCAAGTGATGCCACGGGTGCTGAGGGCGGCCGACCGTACGGCCGTGCCCTGGAAGAACGGCGGGGGAGTCACCCGGGAGATCGCCGCTTCCCCCGAGGGCGCGCCGCTGGACGACTTCGACTGGCGGGTCAGCCTCGCCGATGTGACCGCGGACGGGCCGTTCTCCTCGTTTCCCGGGGTCGACCGCACGCTGACCGTGGTCGAGGGCGCCGGGATGGACCTCATGGTGGGCGGCGAGCACCACATCGTCGACGAGCAGTACTGGCCCCACGACTTTCCCGGGGACCTGGAGACGGACGGGCAGCTCCTCGGCGGCCCCGTCGTGAACCTCAACGTGATGTACCGCAGGGAGCGTACGGCGGCGGAGGTCGCGGTCGTACGCGGCACCCTCCGGCTGCAGGCGCCGGAGGGCGGCACGGTTCTGGCCGTCGCGCTGGAGGACGGTGCGGCGCTCGACGATCAGGACATCGAACTCGACTGCTACGACGCGGTGTTGACGGAAGGTGCGGCACCCCTGGTGCTGCGCACCCAGGGGTGGGCGCTGGTGATCACCCTGTCACCAGCGGACAGGACCTGCACGACTTCGGGCACCCGGTGATGGTGGGTCGGAACGACCGCCGGAGGCCCCGGCCCCTCAGCGGCCCGCCATCACCCGCTCCCGGCGCTCCCCGGGCGTCCCGCAACGGCCACGCCTACTCACCCGCGAGGAGGCGTCCGGCCGGTACGCCGAACCCTGGGAGGTCGCCAATGTCATCGTCTTCCTGGCCAGCGGCTACTCCTCGTACATGACGGGCGAAGTCGTCCCGGTCAGCAGCCAACATGTCTGACCGGGCACCCGCCGACACGTCCGCGGGCATCGCACGGGCGGAGAATGGGCGGGTGCCTACCAAGAAGAAGCCCCAGGTGACCCCCTCGCCCGAGCGGCGCCGCGAACTCCTCGACACCGCCGCCGAGGTCTTTGCCGCGCAGGGATACAACGCCACCACCGTCCGCAAGATCGCGGACGAGGCCGGGATGCTCGCGGGCAGCCTCTACTACCACTTCGATTCCAAGGAATCGATGGTCGACGAGATCCTCTCCACCTTCCTCGCCGAACTCTGGGAGGGGTACGACGCGGTGCTCGCCGCCGGACTCGGCCCCCGCGAGACCATCGAGGCGCTTGTTACCGAGTCCTTCCGGGAGATCGACCGGCACCGCGCCGCCGTCGCCATCTACCAGAAGGAGTCCAGACACCTCGCCACCCAGCCGCGCTTCGCCTATCTCACCGACTCCCAGCAGAAGTTCGAGAAGGCATGGCTCGGCACGCTGGAACGCGGCGTCGCCGCCGAGGTCTTCCGCGCCGACCTCGACATCCGGCTCACCTACCGGTTCGTCCGCGACACCGTCTGGGTAGCGGCCTCCTGGTACCGGCCGGGCGGACAGCACAGCCCCGAGGAAATCGCCCGCCAGTACCTCTCGATGGTCCTGGACGGCATCGCTCTGCGTACGTAACCCACACCCACGGGCCTCTCAAGGAGCGGCAGTCATGGCCGAGGCCTACATCGTCGAAGCGGTACGTACCCCGGTCGGCCGGCGCGGGGGAGGCCTCGGGGCCGTCCACCCCGCCGACCTCGGCGCCCATGTGCTGAGGGCCCTCGTCGAGCGCACCGGCATCGGTCCGGCGGCCGTCGAGGACGTCGTCCGCGGCTGCCTCGACACCGTTGGACCACAGGCCGGCGACATCGCCCGGACCTGCTGACGACGAGGGGCCGCGCCGCGAGTGCGGCGGCCAGGCGAACGTGACGATCTCGAACGGCTGTGAACCGGTTGCCGCCAAGGCCTTCGCGGGAGTCCGCCGACCGGCGGCGTGGCAAGATCCACCGCTGGTCGGCAAATCGTGCTACGGTGGTCCGGTTGCAGTTTTGGTACCCATGAACTTTATGTGCGCCTGACGGGAATGCTTCCTCAGGCGCATTATTGTTTTCCGGCTTTCTCCGGATGGGGCTCAATGCGGCGACTTGGAATTCGTAAAGTGCGGATTTCCGGCACTGCACCTCTTGAGGAGAATGACATGGCTACTGGAACCGTGAAGTGGTTCAACTCGGAAAAGGGCTTCGGCTTCATCGAGCAGGACGGCGGCGGCGCCGACGTCTTCGCCCACTACTCCAACATCGCCACCTCGGGCTTCCGTGAGCTCCAGGAGGGCCAGAAGGTCTCCTTCGACGTCACGCAGGGCCAGAAGGGCCCGCAGGCGGAGAACATCGTCCCGGCCTAATTGCCGCGACGCGTACCTCGCAGCCGGGGCCCGCACCGTGAAGGTGCGGGCCCCGGCTTGTGCTGTCCCGGGGAAGTGCGCCGAGAGTCCCATATGTACGCACATGCGACCGGAATTCGAACATTCACCGAGAATTCACGAGCCGGTGCGCGCGCTCCGTAGAGTCCCCGGCAGTCCCCAGCAGTCCCAAGTAGTTCCCAGGAATCCCCAGGAGGGCAATTCCGTATGACCCGCTCCGAACGCCAGGACCGACCCGCCCGCACCCGCCCGTCGAGGGGGCGCGGCACGGCCCCGGCACAGGCAACCGCTAAGGGTTCCGGCAAGGGATCCGGCAAGGCGTCGCCCCGTCGCAGGGCCACGCCGCCGCAGGGCGAATTCGCCCTGCCCGAAACCATGACCCCCGCACTGCCCGCCGTCGAGGCGTTCGCTGAGCTGGACATGCCCGCTGCCCTGCTGAAAACCCTTGCCGCGCAGGGCGTCACCGATCCGTTCCCGATCCAGGGCGCCACCCTGCCGAACTCGCTCGCAGGCCGGGACATCCTCGGCCGCGGCCGCACCGGCTCCGGCAAGACCCTGGCCTTCGGCCTCGCGCTTCTCGCCCGCACCGCCGGGCGCCGCTCCGAGCCGCGCGCCCCGCTGGCACTCGTCCTCGTCCCGACCCGCGAACTCGCCCAGCAGGTCACCGACGCGCTCACGCCGTACGCGACATCCGTGAACCTGCGGCTCGCCACCGTCGTCGGCGGCATGTCGATCAGCAAGCAGGCCGGCACGCTGCGCCGCGGCGCCGAGGTGCTCGTCGCCACGCCGGGTCGGCTGAAGGACCTCATCGAGCGCGGCGACGCCCGACTCGACCAGGTGTCCATCACCGTTCTCGACGAGGCCGACCAGATGGCCGACATGGGCTTCATGCCCCAGGTCGTCGGACTGCTCAAGCAGGTCGAACCGGACGGGCAGCGGATGCTGTTCTCCGCGACCCTGGACAAGAACATCGACCGGCTGGTCAAGATGTTCCTGACCGACCCGGTCGTGCACTCGGTCGACCCCTCCGCGGGCGCCGTCACCACCATGGAGCACCACGTGCTGCATGTGGCCGACGAGACCGACAAGAAGGTGATCGCCACCAGGATCGCGGCCCGCGACGGCCGCGTGATCATGTTCGTGGACACCAAGCGCGCCGCCGACCGCTTCGCCAAGCGGCTGCTGGCCAGCGGTGTCCGGGCTGCCGCACTGCACGGCGGGCGCTCCCAGCCGCAGCGCAACCGGACGCTCGACCAGTTCAAGAACGGTCAGGTCACCGCACTCGTCGCGACGAACGTGGCCGCCCGCGGCATCCACATCGACGACCTCGACCTGGTCGTGAACGTCGACCCGCCGACGGACCACAAGGACTACCTCCACCGCGGCGGTCGCACCGCGCGCGCCGGGGAATCGGGCAGCGTCGTCACACTGGTGCTGCCGGAGGAGAAGCGGGAGATGACCCGGCTGATGGCCGACGCCGGCATCGCGCCGCGAACCACCCGGATCAAGTCCAGCGACGAGGAACTCAGCCGGATCACCGGGGCGCGCGAGCCGTCCGGCATCGCGGTCGTCATCGAGGTCCCCCAGCCGACCCAGCCGAAGCCGCGCACACGGTCGGGCGGGGCCGGTGGAACCGGAGGCGGTGCGCCGTTCCGTTCCGGCAGCCGAGGCCGGGGCCGACGCGGTGGGTCCGGCGCCGGAAGCGGGGCCGGGGCCGGAGCCGGAGCCGGGGCCGGGGCCGGGGCCGGGGCCGCGCAGGGTGGCGGCGCCGCACGGGCCGGCGGCGCGGGCCGTGGCAACGGTTCGGGCGCGGCCTCGGGGCGCGCGGGAGGTTCCGGGCGAAGCAATGGCAGCGCGGCCGCGCGGGGTCGCAGGGCGGCGTAGCAGCGTACGAGGTGCGGTGACCGGTCGATCTGGTCACCGCACCGGGGCTCTGCCCCAGACCCCGGTCCGGGGTCGCCGGATCCACGGCAACACATGCATGCCGGACATCCACTCGGGCACCCGCTGCCCGCTCGTCACCGTGCCGCTCACGGCAGGCGCGGACACATCCGTTCCAGACGCTCCCTGACCGGGCCGTCCGCCACACACGCCACCGCGTCGACCGCCACCGCCCGCGCATAACCGTCCGGCTCCGCCTCCTGCAGCAACCGCTCCAACACCGGTACCGCCCGCGGATCCTGACGGCGCGCCAGGCCCTGTACCGCCTCCGCGACCGTGTCCGGATCCGCGTCGTCCAGCCGCTCCGCCAGCGCAGCGCGGAGCACCGGCGTGTCCGTGTCCAGTGCGGCCAGCGCCGTCGTAGCCCAGTCCCGCACCTCCGCATCGGTGTCCCGGCTCAGCCTCACCAGCACCTCGACCCCCTCCGCATGGTCACCGGAGACCAGGTCGAGCAGCGCCAGCGTCACCGCACGGCGCACCACCCGCTCCGGATTCCGCGCATGCCGCAGCACCTCCGGCAGGGCCACCGGATCCCCATGGTGCCCCGGCCCCAGCACCGCCGTGCCCGCCGCCCCGCAGATCGGCAGATCGCCCGCCTCGGGCCCGCACGCCCGGTCCGGATCGGCGCCCGCCGCCAGCAGCAGCCGCACCACAACCGGCTGGTCCGACACTGCCGCCAGATAGAGCGCCGTCGCACCGTTCTCGTCGACCGACTCCACGGGCACCCCCGCGCGCAGCAGCCGCACGACGGCGTCCTCACCCTCGCAGAGGGCCTCGAACAGGTTCCGCGTGTCCGTCATCGGATCTTCCGCCACCCGTCGACTCTACGACGGAGGGCCCCGACGGGTTCAGGTATTGCAGTCCAGTACCGTGCGGCACAACCCGCACCGCGCCCGCACCCGGCCGCGGACCGGTACCCGGATGCGCTGGTGGCAGGTCGGGCAGGTGAACGAGACCCGCCAACCCCCCGGACCCTCCTCGAAGCGGTACGGGGCCCCCGGGGTCGCGGCGGCCCCCGCATGGTCCTGGGCGTACCGCCGGTCCTTCGAATAACGGTGCCGGCCGGCCCAGCCCGCGGCCGCCAGCGGAGGCTGCTGCCCGTCCCGCAGCGCCAGCGCCCGCCCCTTCACGTACGCCGTATACGCCTGCGGACTCGTGAACCACGGCGACGGATCCTCGTCGAACACCAACGCCCGCTTGGCCAGCACGTACCCGAACTCCTCCGGGGTGAGATAGCCGAGCTTCTGACTGGACGCGGCGTCCTCCCGGAACGCGTCGAGCAGCAGCCAGCCCGCCCCCAGATACGCTGCCGCCGTGTCGGTCAGGATCTCGTTGTCCCGTGTACCGGGGAACTCCAGACCCAGCCGGTGCAACAGCACATGCATCACCTCGTGCGACAGCGCGGCACCGATGTCCCTGCGATGAGTGCGGAAGCGGTCGTTGAGCTCGATGAAGTACTCGGGCCCTGCCGCGAGTTCGACACTCCCCGCATGCTCCATCGCCCGGAACCCGACGATCATGCGGGCATCCGGCAGATGCAGATGCCGGACCATCGCCCGCGCCACGCGCTGCGCCCCCAGATGCAGATCGTCCTGGTCGGAGAAGGCCGCTTCGGCGGGCAGCAGGCTCGGCGCGTACCTGCGCACACCGTCGTACGACAGCCTCCGGTACAGCGCGGTGATCGCAGACCGGACGATGTCCAGATGAGGGAAGCCATGCACCACCGGGCCGCCGTCCGTCACGTCCGCACCCCCATCCGTGACGCTCAACCGGCTTCCACTGTAACGGCCTCCTCCGCGGTAGGGAGTGGACTCCCGACGCCCTGCGACTCCGCTTGACGCCGCTCGCCGATCCACTTCCTACCGCGGGGGAGGCCGTAACGGCCGGGAGCCCGCTCGCTATCGTGCACCAGGCCGTAAGCGGACGCGCGGGAAACAGCGGCGAGGACAGCCCCGGACACCGCTCGCACAGGCTGGGCCGACGCCACCGAGGGCGGCGGGACTGCAGCGCTACCTGCTGAAGGCCACCGGCCCGTACGAACCCGGCTGCCCCGGGGTATACAGCGAGGTGCCGGCCTTCGGCGCGACCATCGCCTCCGCGGCAGCCGCACTCCGACGCCCCGGCCGGCCCCACCGCATCAGCCCTGAGAGTCTGTCGGGTGACGTCCGCCCGATCAGAGGTCGCCCGACAGGCTCTGAGCACCCTCAGGTGTCCCGGCCCGGACGGGGACACCCGGACCCAGCTCCACCCACGGATCCCCGGCGCCCTCCACCTCCAGCACCCACACCTCGTTGACGCCCTCCCGTAGAACCGGACCCGGCACATACAGCGTCCGCTGCGGACCCGCCGACCAGTACCGGCCCAGGCAGAAACCGTTCACCCAGACGAATCCGCGCGTCCAGCCCGGCAGTTCGATCCCCGCATGATCCGGAAGACCCGCGCGCTCCGAAACCGCCGACTCGAACGAACCCCGGTACAGCCCGGTACGGCCCCTCTCGGCGACAGCCCCGAAGGGCACCGCGTCCACCGCACCCGGCTCCTCGAAAGCGGCCAGCCGCAGCGCCCGCGCCCGCACCCCGTGCAGATACTGCCGCTCGTGCCGGATGCCGCCCGTGATGCCCTTCGGCTCAGCCAGTCGCGGCCCGTAATTGACCCGGCCCAGCGACTCCACCCACAGCTCGACCGACGCGGGCCCGGCCACCGGCTCGTCGAGGGTGGCGCTCTCGCCGCTCAGCACGCCTTCCCGGACCCCGTCCACATACACCACCGCTCGGTCCCGGAGCCCGGTCACACCCAGCGCATACGGGCGTCGCGAACCCGGAACGGCGACCTCGTACCGCACCAGGCCCCGGTCCACGCCCAGCTCCTCGAACGTCGGCGGAACACCGGACTCCGCCCGTTCCGGGTCGCCCAGCACCTCCAGCACCACAGACAGCGGCGCCCACCCGGTCAGCTCCGCCCGCACCGGCGCCGCAAGCCCGGCCGGCTCCGGCGGCAGCTCCGGGAGCGGACCGTCCGCGAACTCCGCCAGGACCTCCCGGAACAGCCAGAACTTCTCCGTCGGCCGCCCGTACTCGTCGATCGGCGCATCGTAGTCGTACGACGTCACCGTCGGCTGAAAATCCTGGTCCTGCACCGGACCCGAGCGGTTCGCCCCCGCCCAGCCCGCAAAATTCGTTCCCCCGTGCGCCATGTAGATATTCACCGATGCCCCGCACTCCAGAATCTCCCGCAGCGCCTGGGCGGCCTCCGCCGGATCCCGGACCGTCGGCGCGGCACCCCAGTGGTCGAACCAGCCGCACCAGAACTCCATACACATCAGCGGACCCTCCGGCTGGTGCCGGCGCAGCACCTCGAACGCCTCACGCGCCCCCGAGCCGAAATTCGCCGTCGCCAGCACCCCCGGCACGGAACCACCTGTCAGCATGTGGTCCTCCGGCCCGTCCGACGTGAACAGCGGCACGCTCACCCCATGCCCGCGCAGCACCTCCGCCAGCCGCCCCAGATAGACCTGATCGGTGCCGTAGCTCCCGTACTCGTTCTCCACCTGAACCATGACCACCGGGCCGCCGCGGTCGATCTGCCGCTCCACCACCTGCGGCAACAACTCGGCGAACCACCGCTCGACCGCCTCCAGATACCCGGCGTCACGCGTCCGTACCCGCCGCCCGAACCGGCCCGTCACCCACGCGGGCAACCCGCCGTTCTCCCACTCCGCACAGATGTACGGACCCGGGCGCACGATCGCCCACAGCCCCGCCCGGTGCGCCGCGTCCAGGAACCGGCCGAGCGCCGCCACATCCCGGAACACCCCGGGCTCCGGTTCGTGCAGATTCCACGGAACGTACGTCTCCACACAGTTCAGGCCCATGGCCCGCAGCATCGAAAGCCGGTGATCCCAGTGCGCCTCGTGCACCCGGAAATAGTGCAGCGCCCCCGACAGCAGGCGTACGGGTCTTCCGTCGAGCCGGAAGTGGTCGTCCCCCACGGTGAAATCAGCCATCGTGCTCGCACTCTCCTGTTGCGCCGGTCCCACCCCCGGGCCCGCACACCCGGCGCCGCACAACGGCACGCACCACGGAGCGGGCGAACCCGGGAGGAATGTTCCATCCACCCTTGCCCCCTGGCGTACCGCCGGTCCATGGACAAAGATCACTGCTGTTTGGACACAATGCGCAGGTCACCGCGGCCGACCGAGCCGAAGCGAACCCGGCGGAGTCGAGCCCGGCCGAGCTGAGCGGAGGAAGGAAAGCCGATGTCGACGTACCACACCTGGATGCGATTCTTCACGCCCAGCCCGCTCCATCACCGCCTCGGCCTCGTCTGCCTGGGCGTCGGCCTGCAACACGGCGCCCTGCCCACCGTCGGCCCCCGCACCCTCGACCACCATGTCGCCGTCGTCATCAACTCCGGCAGCGGCTGGTTCAGCGGCCCCGACGGCCGCCGCATACCCGTCACCGCCCCCAGCCTCATCTGGCTCACCCCCGGCACCCCCCACCACTACGGCGCCGACCCCGGCGCCGGCTGGGACGAGGCCTTCGTCGACTTCACCGGCCCCGCCACCACCACCTACACCGAACTCGGGTACATCGAACCCGACCGCCCCCTCGTTCCCCTCGCCGACACCGCGGGACCACGCGCCGCCATCAGCCGCATGGTCCGCGCCGCCAGACGCGGCAACCCCCTCCTCGAAGTCGAGACCGGCGCCGCCGTCCACGAACTCCTCGTCGCCTTGCGCCGCGCCCGCGCCGACGTCAGCCCCGACGGCGACCCCGTCCTCCAGGCCCTCGCCCGCGACGCATTCCAGCCCCTCTCCGTCGCCGAACACGCGGCCCGCCACGGCATGACCCCCGCCGAACTGCGCACCGCCGTACGCCGCGGCGCCGGCTGCAGCCCCAAGGACTACCTTCTCGGTATCCGCCTCGGCCGAGCCAAAGAACTCCTCGCCGCAACCGACCTGCCCGTCGCCGCGGTCGCCCGCCGCGTCGGCTACGACGACCCCGCCTACTTCTCCCGCCTCTTCGCCCGCCGCGTCGGCACCGCCCCCGTCCGCTTCCGCGAACAACAGGGCCGCGCCGTTCCCGGCGGCTGGAGCGACCAGGTCCCCGACCCCGAACACCCACCGACGATCACCGCGTGGACCCCGGACGTCTGACGTCCTCCCCCCACGCCGGGAGCCCGCTCGCTATCGTGCACCAGGCCGTAAGCTCGACGACCATGACCCCGAGCGACATCGACGAGTCCGTACGTGCGGAACTGAACCGGCTCCGCGAAAGCATCGACAACATCGATGCTGCTGTTGTCCACATGCTCGCCGAGCGCTTCAAGTGCACCCAGCAGGTCGGGCATCTCAAGGCGAACCACAAACTGCCCCCGGCCGACCCGACCCGCGAAACCGAACAGATCGCCCGCCTGCGCCGCCTCGCCGAGAACGCGAAACTCGACCCCGCCTTCGCCGAGAAGCTCCTGAACTTCATCATCGCCGAAGTGATCCGGCACCATGAGCGGATTGCCGGTGACCCCCCGACCGGCGACGCAGCCTCCGAGAACTGATCCTCCGCACCCGGAACCGTACGGCGGGCCGAGCGCACGCTCCGAGCCCGGCGGGCCCGGGGCCGTCCTTGCTGTGGCAGCACTTACGGCCGGGTGCGCGATAGGGAGCCCGCTCGCTGTCGTGCACCAGGCCGTTACCGCTTCCGGGCCTCCATCACGTCCTGAGCCGGCGACGTTCACGGTGATCACCCACTCCGCGAAGCCCTGACAAATATCAGTCAGGTACGAACACGCAGCGAGGGCCGCGACCTCAAGGCCGCGGCCCTCGCTTCCGTGCCGCTGCAGCGAGTGTCCGAGGGGGTAGGCCTCCCCCGGAGTCACGCTTCGGGTTGACCGCTCGCGACTACAGGTTCCGCACCCGGATGTTGCGGAACTCGATCAGGTCGTTGTTGCTGTGGTTCTGCAACCCCACGTACCCGCTGAGGAACTGACGCAGGTCCGTGGGCGGGTCACCCGCCCGGGACGACGACTTGCCGGGCGTGTTGTCGAACTCGTTGATCACCACGCCGTTGCGGATGATCGTGTAGTGCTGTCCGACCGCGCGGATCTCATAGTCGTTCCACTGGCCCTTGGGGGTCACCCCCGCCTTGTCCAGGCCCAGCGGCTTGAAGTTGTACACCGAGCCGGTCTTCTGGACCTCGCCCGTGGTCCCGTCGTAGATCTGGATCTCCTGACCGCAGTAGATCGCGAGCCACTCGGGGGCGGTGCGAGCCGAACCGACCGTCCCGCAACTGCCGGCCGGACGGTCGGCCAGCGGCGTCCGCGGGTCCGGGAACCGGATGAAGACACCGCTGTTGGCGTTGCCGCTACCCGGAGCCATGTCCCGGAACTGGAGCCTGACCGAGAAGTCTCCGAGCTCCTGCTTGGCGTACCACAGCATGCCCAGGCCGCCTGAGCCGCGGATGGTGCCGTCGGGCTGGAGGGTGAACTTCCCGGGGCCGGCCTGCCGCCAGTCGGCGAGGCTCGCCGCGGTCCCGTCGAAGAGGGGCTGGTACCCGGCGACTTTGCCGATCTTGCTCTGCGCCGCCGCCTTGCTGATCGCCGCCGACTCGCGGTTGTCGAGGACGTCCTTCTTGCGGAGGTCGTTGACCACGGCGTTGACGTGGCTGACGAACTCGCCGTGGTTCGGCCAGGACGCCTCGTCGTCGATCAGGTCGTTGACGGTGCAGCCGCCGCCCGCGCGGTGGTTGGCCACGCCGGTGTCGGTGTCGAGCAGCTTGACGGTCGGACGGGCGTCGGGCGCGGGGCAGCCGGCCTCGGCGTCGAACGTCGCGGTGGCCTTCTCGCCGTCGGCGTAGGTGACCGTCAGCTTCGCGTGGTACGTGCCGTAGTCGGCGTAGGTGTGCGTGGGGTTGGCCTCGTGCGACGGCGCGCTGCCGTCACCGAAGTCCCACTCCCAGGCCACACCGCCGACCTTGGCACCGGAGAACGCCACCGTCTTGGGCTTGCTCTGGGTGATGACGCGCGCCCCGGCGTCCTGCGGCTTCGGGGTGGCCGGCCCTCCCTGGTAGGTGATACGGATGAGCTTCTGGTTGGAGTGCAGGCTGAAGAAACCGCCCGCGTAGTCGAGCATGTACAGCGCACCGTCGGGACCGAACTTGGCGTCCATCCAGCTCTGCAGCTGGGTGCCGCCGCTGCCGGGCGCGATGATGCTGCGCAGGTCCTCGCCGAAGGCCGGCGCGCCCGCGTCCTTGACCTGGCCGGGGTCGACGGTCACCGCGACCCGGTTGTTGGAGTTGGACTCGTCACCGATGAACCACTTGTCCTCCCAGTACGCCGGCCAGGCGACACCGCTCTTGGTGTCCACCTGGGAGCGGTGGTAGGTCGGACCGGACATGATGGCCTGGCCGCCGCCCCTGAGGTACGGCTGGGTGTAGGTGGCCTCGCTGTCGACGTAGCTCGGGACACCGCTGCCGTCGGAGCGCTTGGGGAAGACCGGGCCGCCGCCCTGCGGCGAGTACCAGATCATGTTGTCGCGGGCCGGTGGGATGTCCACCAGGCCGGTGTTGCGCGGCGACTCGTTCTTGAGGTGGTCGCAGTCGTACCAGCCGGTGAGGACACTGGCGTCGGTGTTGCTGCGGTCACGGTACGGCTGCCGGTTGCCCATGCAGTACGGCCAGCCCTGGTTGCCCGCGGAGGTGATGATCGTGGCCGTCTCGTACTTGGCCGGGCCCAGCTCGGGGCTCGGCGCTCCCGCGTCCGGCCCGACCCAGCCGGCGTTCAGCCAGTTGTGCACCGGGTCGACGGAGAGCCGTGCGATGTTGCGGACACCCATCACGTAGATCTCGGGGCGGGTCTTGGCCGTGCCCGGCGGGAAGAGGTTTCCCTTGGGGACGGTGTAGGTGCCGTCGGGCTCGGGGTGGATGCGGATGATCTTGCCGTTGAGGTCGTTGGTGTTGCCGGAGGTGCGGCGGGCGTCCTGGAAGGAGACACCCTTGTAGTCCTGGGTCCAGTTGTTCCCGGAGTAGCCGCTGGAGCCGCCGGAGGAGTTGCTGTCACCGGAGCCGATGTAGAGATTGCCGTCCTTGTCGAAGGACATGCCGCCACCGGCGTGGCAGCAGCTGTGGATCTGGGTGTCCCAGTGCAGCAGGTCCTTGCGGGTGGACTGGTCGATGGACTCGGTCGCGAAGTCGTAGGTCAGCCGGGAGACCGTCCGCTGACCGATCCGCTTGTCGCGGTCGATCGACTCGTGCGGCATCCAGTAGATGTAGATCCACCCGCTCTTCTCGAACTTCGGGTCGAGGGTGATGCCGACGAGGCCTTCCTCGTTCTTGACCAGT
Source organism: Streptomyces sp. NPDC051286 (assembly GCF_044455345.1). Lineage (NCBI taxonomy): Bacteria > Bacillati > Actinomycetota > Actinomycetes > Kitasatosporales > Streptomycetaceae > Streptomyces > Streptomyces sp. NPDC051286. The sequence continues at coordinate 568,589 of NZ_JBITER010000001.1, forward strand.
TCGTCACCGCTGCCCCGGTTGCCCATGACATCGAGTGTGGTGAGCAGCTTGACCTGCTTGGTCCTGGAATCCCACTGGTGGATGGTGCCGCAGCCCAGGCCGACCTTGGGGTCGTTCCAGGAACTGATCGGGCCGGACGGGCAGGCGGCCTTGCCGATGTAGAAGGCCTTGCCGTCAGGGGCCATGGTGAGTCCGTGCGGCTCACCGATCTGGTCGAGCTGCCCCGACTGGTTCTGGGCGGTCAGCCGCTCGGTCTTGTAGTTGGACGCGATGGTCGCCTGGCAGTCGCCGCGGACCATGCCGGTGGTCCACTGGATGGCGCCGAGGAGGTGGCTCTGGAACTTCGTGTCGGTGGTGTAGCTCTCCTCGGTGCGGCCCATGCCGGTGTAGAAGGACCGGCCGCCGTCGTAGTCGCGGCACCACGAGATCGGGTGGAACGGGCCGTTGGCGCTGATTCCGGGCTTGTACTTCCACTCCTCGACCTGGGCAACGGTGTGGACCTTGCCGATCGGGTTGGGGTCCCAGTTGATCCACTGATCGGAGCGGGTCCAGTTGAGCGGCAGGCCCTTGTTGGCCGGGTGCTGGCGGTCCGTCACGTCGACGACGGCCTGCTGGACCTTGGAATCCTGCGGAGGTGTCGGGTTGGCGTTGAAGAGCCGCAGCTCGGCCAGCTGGGTCAGCGGCTCACCGCTGTTCGCGGTGATCTCCAACCGGTAGTGCTGGTAGGCCTGCTTGTTGGTGAACTGGAACTGCCTGGTCTGGAAACGCGACGGGAAGGTCTCCCCGGTCCGGGTGTCCAGGGTCGTCCAGTTCTCGCCGTCCTGCGAGCCCTGCAGCTTCCAGTCCTTCGGGTCCCGTCCCGTGAAGTCGTTGGCGGAGGTCAACGCGTAGTTGACCACCGCGGTGGGCTTGTCCAGCTTCATGGTGACCCAGCCGGTCGGCGTACGGGCCAGCCACTTGGTGTCGTTCTTGCCGTCGAACAGCTTGTCCTTGGTTTCGTTCGGCGGGTTGTCCGCGTTGACCGCGCTCTCGACGACCTTCTCGGGGTCCGGGAGGCCCAGGGCCGGACGGGTGCCGATCAGCCCGGTGAACCAGGAGGAGTCGGACTGGGCCCGGGCGGCGTCGTGGACGCCGACGAAGCCGCCGCCGTTGTTGATGTACGACTGGAATGCGGCTTCCTGCCCGGCGTTGAGCGTCACGCCGTCGGCCGACAGGAACACCACCCCTCGATACTTGGTGAGGTCGGCGGTGTTGAACACGTTCGCGTCCTCGGACTCGACGACCTTGAACCCGTTCTTCTCACCGAGGGTCTCGATCGCCGCCGTGGCCTTCTTGACCGGGTCGTCCTGCTTGGCGGCCGGTCCGTGGAAGACCAGGACGTTCACCTGGGTTTCGGCAGCGCCCTGGTCCTGGCTGACGCTTTCGACGGGCGGCTGCGCCTGTGCCTGCACGGAAGGCAGCGCGGACAGCCCGACGGTCAGTGCGGCGCTGGACAGCAGAACGACCGCGCGGCGCCAGGGCCACGCGTGACGAGAGGTCCGCGCAGGACGCGACGGCGGTGATCCGCTTCGTCTCGACAGGGCGAACCGGTCTCTCTTGCCCATGTGTGCTCCTTGACTCGATCCGGAAACGGAAGAGCGATCAGGGGATGGAGCGAGGGCTGCCGCATTGGCCCCGCCCGGCATGCGCCGGGCGCGACGGCTTTCGGCGGGCGGTCACGCTGCCCGGGAAGGACGGGGTGCCGGAGCAGGGAGGTCAGGTTCGCCTCCGGTCCTGGCGGGCGAGGACCGACCGGCGGCAGGTTGGTACACGCCCGTCAGGCAGGCCTGTCGGGCGCGGCTTCGGGGGCGGAACACGCCCTAGGAGGGTGCTGAAGATCTTGGCCGGATCAGCGAGCGGCGTCTGGTGCGTGCAGCTGCAAGGCGCCGAGGCCTTATAGCGGAGCTGCCAGGCCGTTTTGGCAACGCCGCAGATGTGCGTGCAAGACGCCGGGAGCCCGGCCAAGATCTTCAGTGCCCTCCTAGTGGTGGGGCATGCCGCCGGGGACCGTGCCGTCGGCCTCGGTCACGAGGAAGATCCCGGCCATGCCCATGTCCGCGTGGCTCTGGACGTGACAGTGGTACATCCAGGCACCTGCGCCGACCCGGGCCCCCGCGATCACCTGGAACCCGAAGGAGTCCGCGGGGCCGACGGTCTTGGTGTCGATGACCCGGCTCACGTCCTGCGGACCCTGCAGGATCCCGGTGCGGTTGTCCACCCAGCGGTGGCCGTGCACATGGAAGGTGTGGAAGAAATCCCCGTGGGTGATGACGATGAACTCCACCCGCTCGCCGCGGACGGCCGTGAAGGTGGGGGTGTCGTGGTGGGCCTTGTTGTTGATTGTCATGTCGTTGAACACGACCGTGAACTGCTTGTCGGGCAGCACGTCACCCTTGCGGCGCACGATCACGGGGCCGTACAGGCCCTTCTTGAGGCCGCCCGTGCCGTGTTCGGTCCCCACGTGGTGATCGTGATAGTGCCAGTAGCCGGCGCTGCCGGCCTCCCACGTCCCGTCGTGGTTCGGTCCCGGGGCGTGAGTGCGCCAGACGTAGGTCCGCCGGCCGCCCGGCTCGACGACGCTGTCGTTCATCTTGGTGCCGTCGCTGGCGACGTCGTAGTCCACGCCGTGCACGTGCAGACTCGCGGCGACGCTCAGGTTGTTGACGACCTCGATGTGCATCGTGTCGCCTTCGGTCAGCTCGATGAGCGGGCCGGGAATCGACGCCTTACCTGGCTCCAGGCCGTAGCCCATCTGCCCGTTCGGCAGGTTCTCCATGTACAGCGTCATCTCGCGGACGGTGCCCTTGTCGCTTCCTTTACCGGGCTTGTCCTTCGGGGCGGCGGCGGTGGCGCCGAGCACCGTGGGCACGACCGCTGCGGCGGCCGCGCCGGTGGCGAACGCTCGCCGGGAGAAGAAGCGTCTCGTGCCTGCGCCTGAGTCGGTCATCGCTCTCCAATCCTCGAAACGCGCGCGTGCCTGAAAGCGTTTCGTGGTCGTGGTGTGAGCCGCCGCCGACGGCAGCTGTCCCGTCACGGCGGTACGCGGTGGTGCGCCGGGCGTTCGGCCCCGCGCGGCAGGCGGGGCGGTCGTCGGACCGGACTCCGGTGGAGACGGTCCGACTTTGCCGGATCCCGGTGGAAGCGGTCCGGCTTGGTTCGATGTGCCGGCTACGGCCGGGATCGGATCGGCTGGGCGAAGGGGATTCGCCTCGGGACCTGGACACCGTAGCGGGCACGCATCCAGTTTTTCCAGGCTCAGGTCAAAGTTGGTTGGATTCTCGTCATAGGTCTTGGCGGATAGTCAAAAGACCCGCTAACTTCCCATCGTTGCCGCATGGTAAAGAGGTTGCGTGAACCCCGTCCTCGGGTTCGCGGTGCCAGCGGCCTCGCAGCGACAGGGGCGGATGCCGCCTGTGCGTGAGTGACGGCGGCCCCCGTCGTCGCGCGCGGGCGATCAACCGCAGCGCGGCAATCGCCCCGTTCCGTCCAGGGCGCCGGTCCGGTGAGTGGAGTACTCGCGTCTCGAACGCGCTCATCCCGGCGGCTGATTGTCCACCCGGCGGGACCGCGAGTCCTGCGCGGTGCCGCACAAGCGAATTCCCGAAAGGTGCAGCGGTGTTCAGAAGACTGCTCCATGCCCAGACGGATCCGCCCCCCTCAAGATCCGCGCTACGTGACCGATTCAGCGAGCATCCGGTGCTGATGGCGCTGATGGCCGTTGTCTTCACGGCTTTCGCATTGGCCGTTCCGGCCGCGTACGCGGCGGTGAATCGCGCGGAGGAGACCGCAGCAACCCAGGTGCTCACCTGGACGGCCGGCGACGATTACACGAAGTACACGTCAGCCCCCGCCACCGCGGTGGCGGGCAAGGCGACCATTGTGTTCGAGAGCAGCGCGGCGACCGGCAACACGACGGGGTTGACGCACACCCTGACGTTCGACGTCTCGAACCCCGACTACAACAGCGACGTCAGCCTCAACATCCTGGCGAGCCCCTTCGACTCCGGGGGAGGCAGGCACACTGCCGAAGTCACCCTCACACCTGGCGTCTACCGCTACTTCTGCGCAATGCCGGGCCACCAGATGATGGTGGGTGAGCTCATTGTCACTGCCGCGCCCGGCGACGACACCACTGCGCCGGATACGTCGGCGACGGTGTCGGGGACGAAGGACTCTGCCGGGAACTATGTGTCGAGCGCGACCGTCACGGTGACTGCTTC